>NZ_JAAKGQ010000026.1:0-52653 GCF_011043515.1 Sphingobacterium sp. SGL-16
TCCTATAATATATAATGTATTATAGCCAAAGTTAATCCTCCTAGAAGGGCACTAACGGGAATAGTCAAAATCCATGCCCATAAAAGGCTGATCGTAACTCCCCATCTAACTGCCGAAACTCTTTTTACAACTCCTACACCAATAATAGATCCCGTGATAGTATGTGTTGTAGAGGCAGGAATACCAAAATGTTCAGTAATCCCTAAAGTAACAGCACCAGCAGTTTCGGCACTTACACCTTCTAATGGCGTTACTTTAGTAATTTTGCTACCCATGGTTTTCACGATTTTCCATCCGCCACTCATTGTACCTAATGCAATTGCAGCATAACAAGATATTGGAATCCATTCTGGCATTTGTTCACCTGATGACGCTGATCCTCCCGCAATCATAGCAACAAAAATTATACCCATTACCTTTTGAGCATCATTTCCACCATGAGCGAAACTTAGACCCGCTGATGAGATTAGTTGAAGAATTTTAAACCATTTTTCAGCCACCCTTGGTCGAGTATTTCTAGCTATGTTAATAATAATTAAGGTAATGATTATCGAAATAGTCATACCGATAACTGGGGCTAACACTATAAAAGATATAATTTTCATAGTTGCACTCACATTAATTGCTTCTATGGGGTTGGCACCAAGAAAGAATGCATATGCCATTCCCGATCCTGCAAAACCACCAATTAACGTGTGGGAAGAACTGGATGGAATACCATAATACCAAGTGAATAGATTCCATGAAATGGCTGCTACCAAGCCAGCAAAAATCACTTCGAGAGTAATATATTCCTCTAATACTGTTTTTGCAATAGTATTGGCAACTTTGTGATCGGTAAAATAAAAGTATGCGGCAAAATTGAATAGAGCAGCCCAAAGTACGGCCATGAAGGGTGTAAGAACTTTGGTAGATACAACAGTAGCAATTGAGTTGGCTGCATCATGAAAACCATTAATGTAATCAAATGCGATTGCCAATACAATGACCACAATTAATAATGTTGATATCATAATATTAATTTAGTAAAGTAGATTAAATAAGCTGATTAGGCATTCTTAACAAGAATACTTTCTAATACATTTGCTACATCTTCACATTTGTCTGTAGCATCTTCCATTGCGGATAGCACTTCTTTGTTTTTAATTAAAGAAATTGCATCAGTTTCGTATTCGAATAAATCCGCAACAGCCTTGTCAAATATATAATCTGCTTTATTTTCTACGCTATTTATACGTACACAAGAGTCTGTAATGTTGCGTATGTTTTTTAAGTCTTTTAATTCATACAAAGCTTTAGCGACATGCTCTGTGGCTTCTAGAATTAAGTCCGTCAATTCAACCATAGGTTCAGTAGGTTTTTCTACTTTGTATAATTGAATGCGATTCGATGCGCCGTGAATAAAGTCCGCGACATCGTCTAATGAGCTTGCTAATGCGTGTATATCTTCTCTATCGAATGGAGTAATAAAATTACGACCTAATTCTAGGTGAATTTGATGTGTTATATTATCGCCCACATGTTCAAGATCTTCTAATCTTTTTGACAACGCTTTTCTTTCTTCAATATTTGTGCTATTCACACATTCTTTTAAAAGCTTAGCCATGTCGATCAAGTTTGCACCTGCTTGTTCGAAAAGAGGGAAAAATTTTTTGTCCTTTGGTACAAAGTACTGGAAAATACTGTTTAGTGACATATAATTATATTTTAGCCAAAAGTATAATGTTAATGTTAAGTTAATGTTAATTCGTAGCAAAAACTTATAAAGCAGATTTTGCTTTTTCGAGAGTGAACCCAAAAGTAGTCCCTATTCCTTCTGTGCTACGTGCATGTACGGTTTGCTGATGGGCCTCAATAATATGTTTTACAATGGAAAGGCCAAGGCCTGATCCACCTATTTCACGGGATCTACTTTTATCTGTTCGGAAGAATCGTTCGAACACCCGTGTCAGGTTCTTTTCTTCAATTCCTTGCCCATTATCAGTAACTTCTATAAGGATTTGGTCCAAAAGGGGGTAGATGTTTATTTTAGTTTTTCCTCCTTCTTTGCCGTATTTGATAGAATTATCTATTAAATTGATTATAACTTGTTGAATACGTTGCCTATCTGCTTTCACAAAAACTGGATGCGTGTTCTTTAAGTCAACAATGATTTCGATATTTTGTTTTTTAGCCTTATCAATTAGGTGATCAACAGTTTCTAATATGAGTTCTACTATGTCAAATTTTTCAATATGAATAGAAATTTGACCCGTTTCAAGCTTAGAAATCTCATCCAAATCATTTATGAGATACGTTAGGCGATCAATATTTTTGGATGCTTTGTTTAAAAAATTGGTTGCCATATCAATATCATCTTCCATCATACCATCTTTAAGTGTCTCAATATAACCTTGAATGGCAAATAACGGAGTCTTAAACTCGTGTGATATGTTAGAAAGAAATTCTCTGCGGAATTTTTCTTGGGCTTTGAGTTGATCTATCTCAGAAGATTTTTGAATGGCCCATTCACGTACTTCTTTTTCAGTGCTCAAAATTGGATCTTCACTCGCGTGCTCTGCCAAAACTACTTTCATGTCTTTGCCGAGCTTCAGGCTTCGAATTAATTTATAAATATTGCTTATTCGATTGTGAATATGATGGTGCAGGATATTGGTAAGTAAAATAAAACTTATGACCATCGACACAAATAAGATCAATAAAGCCTGATGCCATTTCTGTACATAGAAATAGCTTAAACTAGCTAGCGAAAGAGCGATAGCAGCTGAAATGTAAAAAACTAGCAGTCTAAAGTTCATAAAAAAGCTTCATGTTAATGAAGCTAAATTACTTATTTAATGTTAAGATAGTATTAAAAACGAGCAATAACTGTTTTACCACCAACAACCTTTTCCCCGATATTTACAGTTATCTTAGTACCTATTGGCAAAAATACATCTACACGTGAGCCGAATTTTATGAAACCAAATTCTTCTCCCTGTTGTACATTATCTCCTTCTTTTACATACCATACGATTCTACGTGCTAAAGCTCCTGCGATCTGACGAAATAACACCTCAACTTCATTAGGTTTTTTGACTACCACAGTTGTTCTTTCATTTTCAGTGGAAGATTTAGGATGCCAAGCCACTAAAAACTTACCTGGATGATATTTAAAATAAGAGACAATTCCCGAAATTGGATTGCGGTTTACGTGTACGTTGGTAGGAGACATAAAGATTGATACCTGCAATCTTTTATCTTTAAAATATTCCGTTTCTTCTGTCTCTTCTATTACTACAACTTTTCCATCTGCAGGACAGAGGACTGCATTTTCGTCCAATGTGATTAATTTTTTAGGGCTACGAAAAAACTGAACGATGGTGATAAATAAGAATGCTGATAAAAGGTATAGAAACCATTTAACAAATTGATTTGCATCAAAATAATCAGCCGTAGCGTTGATAATAAAAATAAATAGAACAACTAATGCTAAGCTTGTGTATCCTTCTTTATGAAATTTCATTCAATACCTGTTTTGTGCAAATATAAGCAACTGTGTCAAATAATATACTATTGACCTTTTTCTCTTTCTATATTTAAGTATTTTAATATTGCTGTACCCTTTATAATTTGAAAATCTCCGCTTAAAGTGATGTTATCTTTTATCGGCTTCCCTTCTAACATAGAAGGAATAAAATACACTACTGATTCGAACACATCCTGAAGTTTATTTTTTTCACTTCTAGGCCAATCATTCAACTCGGATATGGGCTTTATGGCAGTTGGTGCACCTTTATTTGTAACAGAATATTTGACTTGATAATTAAAACTGGTATCTGGAATCGAAAAACTCTCATCTGCTAGGTAATAATTAAACATTTTGGATAAGAACGTGGTGAATCCACTATACTCATCAAACGTGCAAGGATGTACTACAAAATGTTCAGCTCTGCTAAAAAAATCTGAGGGGACAAGCAAAAAATCATCGTATGGAATAAAATAGTCCACATAATCTGTGTTCCGGCTTATAGATATTCTTTCTCCGTTCTCAAAGATTTCTCTAAATATATTTTCCTCCGTATTTTTTTTAGGGTTTGTGATGAAATTAATATACCAAATTCCGTCAGGTTTGCCGTCGGCCACTTTTCCGTGTCGACGATAAGCAGTAAAGCCATGATCTGTAAACCCTTTAACAGGAAATGTCATTTCATACTGCCCATTTCCATTGGCAACTTTCTGATTGCCATTTTTATCCCAAAAGGATAATATTTTAAAGCCATCTTCTGCCAAGGATAATACAAGTAATGGTTTGCCGTCAGGATAATAATATTTCCATTCCCCTGATTCTTTTCCGTCCACATAATTGGTTTCCCATTTTAATTGGCCATTGAGGTGATAAGCTTTATAAATGCCATGCTTGAGCCCATTTTTATAAGCACCATGTAGTATCAGGCGTCCGCTGGGAAGAAAGTCTTTAAATTCCCCATTAAATTTAAATGATATTGTATCGTATTGAGAAACACGTTCAATAGCTTTAAACTCACAGTCTTTATCCACTAAATAATAATTATCATCATAAAAAAATCTGGTATATCCGTTATTTAAAGATTCCCTATATATTATCTCCTGTGCAAAGGATGTAATAACAAGTAAGAAAAAAGTAAAAAGTAAATAGAGCTTTTTCATGATTATATTTTACTATAAAATCCCCCAGCTATTCTCCGTTTTCTCTTAGAATTTTTAAAGATCCTAGGGTGGCTTTACCATCTCGGATCAAAAAATCACTAATCAAAGTGACTTTATCATCAATGGGCACACCTTGAGAAATAGATGGTATAAAGTATTGAATTTTACTAAATATAGAGATTATATTTTCCTGCACATAATTTGGGACATCATCGGGATAGTTTAAAGTTTCAATTTGAAGTGGAGTACCTTTCGAGTTAATAGTATACTGCACTTTGTATTGTAGAGTCTTACTTAAATTTTCAAACCTTATGGTTCGCAGATGGTGGTTGAATATTCTTGTTATAAAGTGATGAAATCCACTGTATTGGTCGAATGTGCAATTGTGGGGAATAAAAAATTCTGCTCTTGCAAAAATATCTGAAGGAACTATATGAAAATCTTCTAGAGGGATATAATAAGATTGAAGATCTGGATTTAGGACCATGGCAGTCCTCTGGCCTTGCGAAAAGGTTTCTGTAAGCACGGGTAACAATTTCTTTTTTTTGCCCTCAAGATTGAAAGAGGTTGTCCATGTACCGCTAGGTTTACCATTCAAAATCGCTCCCTGAGTATTGTAAGTTGTATAGCCGTGATCTGTAAATCCTATTAATGGAAGGTTTATATCGTATATACCTACTCCATTTTGGATTTTATGTTCGCCTAATGTATTCCAAAAATGTAAAAATTTGAAATCATTATCTTCCAGGGAAATTATTAGCATAGGTTTGCCGTCCGGATAATAATATTTCCAAAGACCAATTTCCGCATTATCTACAAAAGTTGATTCCCATTTGATTTGTCCATTTGGGTGATAGGCTGTGAAGTTTCCATGTTTAAGTCCATCTTTGTAAAAGCCATGGAGAATTAATTTTCCCTTCAAATTGAAATCCTTGAATTCCCCACTAAATTTTTGTGTTATAGTGTCAAATTGTGCTACTCGTTCAATGGCTTTGAATTCGCAGTATTTGTCTACTAAATAATAATTATCATCATAAAAAAATCGTGTATATTCTTTGTTTACAGGCTCACTAAACTGCATTTCTTGTGCTGGCACAAAAAAGGTAATTAAGCAAAGTATAAGTGACACACACAATTTTTTAAACATGGTATGGAATAAAATTAGTGAGCTTCAAGCCAATTTGTGCCTTCACCAATTTCTACTTCAATAGGTACGCGCATTGGGATAGCCGATTTCATTCTTTCTAATATAATATTTTTAAATGAATCTATTTCGTGTTTTGGGACGTCAAAAACCAACTCATCATGTACTTGCATAATCATTTTGCCTGTAAGACCTTGGGTAGTGATGTCATTTTGAATGTTAATCATCGCTACTTTGATCATGTCGGCTGCGGAGCCTTGTATTGGTGCATTAATAGCATTTCGCTCTGCAAAACCTCTTACCGTCATGTTTGCCGAATTGATGTCACGCAAATAACGACGACGTTTCATGATCGTTTCGACATAACCTTTTTCCTTCGCGAATTCTACGGCTTTTGACATATATTGTTTAATGCCTTGGTATTGATTAAAATACTGATCAATAATATCTGCAGCTTCACGACGTGGAATACCTAAACTTTGAGAAAGACCAAAAGCAGATTGTCCATAAATAATTCCGAAATTGACTGCTTTGGCGTTACGTCGCTGATCTGAAGTCACTTCATCCAAGGAGACACCATAGACTTTTGCGGCTGTTGCTTTGTGGATATCGTGACCTAAAGTAAATGCTTCCAGCATATTTTCATCTTGACTTAACTCCGCCATGATGCGCAATTCGATTTGTGAATAATCGGCAGAAAGTAAGACATGATCTGGAGAACGTGGTATAAATGCCTTGCGTACTTCGCGTCCTTTTTCGGTACGAATAGGGATGTTCTGCAAATTAGGATTTGTTGAACTTAATCGCCCAGTTGCCGCTACAGCCTGATTGTAGGAAGTATGAATTAGACCTGTATTCGGATTAATCAATGTCGGAAGGGCATCTACGTAAGTTGATTTTAGTTTTTGGTATTGGCGGAAATCTAAAATATCTTGAACAATATCCGATTTGTGCGCTAAGGCTAACAGGACATCTTCACCAGTTTTGTATTGACCAGTTTTAGTCTTCTTAGCTTTTGGGTCGAGCAGAAGTTTGTCGAATAATACTTCTCCTAGTTGTTTTGGGGAGGCAATATTAAATTTTACTCCTGCTTTTTCGTAAATGTTATTTTCTAATGCTGAGATATCTTTTTCCAAAGATTCCGAAAAAGCTTTGAGCGTATCCACATCGATTTTCACTCCATTTTTCTCAATCTCTGCTAAAGTATACACCAGTGGAAATTCTACTTTTTGTGCTAATTCATCCGTTTTGGTTTCGATCAAAAGAGGAGATAAACGTTGGTACAATTGCCATGTAATATCTGCATCCTCTGAAGCGTATTCTTTGATTTTTTCGATTTCGACATCACGCATGTTCCCTTGGTTTTTACCTTTGCCTCCGATCAACTCGGTGATGGAAACAGGTGTGTAACCTAAATAAGTTTCTGCGAGGATATCCATGCCGTGGCGTGTATCTGGATCAATCAGGTAATGCGCAAGCATGGTGTCAAAAATCTCGCCTTGAACTTTTATTCCATATTTTGCCAATAAAAGAATGTCGTATTTTAAGTTTTGACCTACTTTTTTGATCTTAGGATTTTCTAGAATAGGTTTTAAAATATCAACTATAATTTGAGCTTGTACTGAATCTGCAGGTGTGGGTACATAATAAGCTTTTCCTTCTTCATAAGAAAAAGATAAACCAACAATCTCCGCAGTCAATGCATCCAAGCCAGTGGATTCTGTATCGAAACAAAAGATATTTTGTTTTCCTAGGTCCTCTGCTAAAGCTTGAATGGAAGAAGGCTGATCTACTAAAATATATTCGTGTTTTGTATTATGGATGTTGTTTGCCGCTGAAGCAGGTACTTCAGCTTCCTCTTGCAGAATATTTTCTGGTAGTGGATTAGGTGAAGAAAATAAATCCATTTGCGCAGTAGCAGGTTTATTATTGTCTACTACGGTGAAATCCTCACCAAATACGCGTTTGCCTAACGTTCTAAACTCTAATTCAGCAAATAATGGTTCTAAAATTTCTTTATTAGGGTCAATAATTTGAAGTTTTTCTTCTTCTAATTCTACAGGAACGTCTAATAGTATAGTCGCTAATTTTTTAGAAATAAGACCTTGTTCAGCGTATTTAATTACGTTTTCTTGTTGTTTGCCTTTTAATTTATCTGCATTAGCAATTAATCCTTCGACAGACCCAAATTCTTGAACTAATTTTTTTGCTGTTTTTTCACCAATGCCTGGGATCCCAGGGATATTATCTACAGCATCACCCCATAATCCAAGAATATCTATCACCTGCGATACATCGGTGATCTCCCATTTTTCTAAAATTTCGGGTACGCCAAGTACTTCAGCCCCATTGCCCATGCGAGCTGGTTTGTATATAAAAATATTATCTGAGACCAATTGGCCGAAATCTTTGTCTGGAGTCATACAATACACCGTGAAACCTTCTTGCTCCGCTTTTTTTGCCAATGTCCCGATAATATCATCGGCTTCATAGCCATCTTTGGTAATCAATGGAATGTTAAAACCTTCGATCAGTTTGAACACATAAGGAATGGATTTTGCCAAATCTTCAGGCATTTCCTGACGATGCGCTTTGTATGCTTCGAATTCAATATGGCGATTAGTAGGTGCTGCGGTATCAAATACCACGGCAAGATGCGTAGGTTTTTGATTTCTCAACACATCCAATAATGTATTTGTAAAGCCTAAAATTGCACCTGTATTCAGCCCATATGAAGTCAAACGAGGCACTTTGCTCAGCGCAAAGTAAGCTCTATAAATTAGAGCCATTCCGTCTAGTAGAAATAGTTTTTTCACCTAATATATTTTTATGTGTTCTTACAAAGGTAATAAAATCAATAAGGGTGATATTAACAAATTTTTGCCACTTTTGTAAGATGATCGTACAAATCAAGGTAATAGCGCAATATACAGCATGAGAGGACTAGTTATTAAATCTACTGGTAGTTGGTATCAGGTGCAGGATGAACAAGGAAAGCAGTATGATTGCCGTATTAAAGGGAAATTTAGAACGAAAGGCATCAAGACGACGAATCCAATTGCGGTAGGAGACTGGGTGAATATTGAGTTGGAAATGGATCAAGATACGGCTGTTATTACGGATTTGGAACCTAGAAAGAATTACATTATTCGTAAATCAGTTAACCTTTCTAAGCAAACCCAAATTATTGGGGCTAATCTGGATCAGGCCATTCTAGTGGTTACATTGGCGTCTCCTCCGACATCTTTAGGATTTATTGATCGTTTTTTGGTGACAGCAGAAGCTTATGATATTCCTGCAATTTTGGTTTTTAACAAATTAGATTTGTTTAGCGATGAAGGATTAGAAATCCTAGCGGAATATAAGTCTATATACGAAAATATTGGCTACACTTGTTATGAAGTCTCTGCAGCTAAAGGAATTAATATTGATCAGATTATTAATCTTTTGAAAGATAAAGTAACCTTAGTTTCAGGTCATTCAGGCGTAGGGAAATCAACTTTGATTAATAGTATAGTGCCGAATGCATCATTGAAAACGGGTAATATTTCCGATTGGTCCGATAAAGGAAAGCACACCACAACTTTTGCCGAAATGATTGATTTACCTTTCGGGGGAAAATTAATCGATACGCCAGGTATTCGAGAGCTAGGGATCGTCGATATAGAAAAGAAAGAACTTTCGCATTTCTTCCCTGAAATGCGTGCGTTTTTGAATAAATGCAGATTCAATAATTGTGTGCACATAAATGAACCTGGATGTGTAGTTTTAGAAGCTGTTGAAGAAGGTGCAATTGAACCTTCACGTTACGAAAGCTACATCAGTATGTACAATAACGACGACAACCGAAGCTAAACAGCTAGAGCAACGAAACAAAATGCTTTGAATATTGTTTTTATTTTTAATCAATATTCAAAGCATTTTTTATGAGGCCAGTTTGGAAATGGGTTATTGGGGTAATCGTCACTATCATTGTTGTCCTTGTGTCTGTAATCTGGTATTACAGCCGTAATTGGAAGCCAATCGTAGAAACAAAACTTAAAGAAATAGTCCAAAATTCTACCAATGGTCTTTATTCTCTTCATTATAACGATTTGGATTTAAATATAGGTTTGGGAAATGCAACACTCTATAATGCTGAATTGATTCCTGATTCTGCTATTTATCAGCAGCTCATTCGGACCAAAGAAGCTCCAAATAATCGTTTTCATATTAAGCTAAGTAAGCTGAAAATCCGTCGTTTCAATTTGATGGATGTACTTTCGAATAAAAAACTCAACATTAAGTCTATTTCTTTTGAAGATCCTAGCATTCATTTAATGAGTGAGTATCACGAGTTCAATGATACTGTACGTACAGAGCCCAAAAAGACCTTGTACGAAAGTGTAAAAGAAGTATTTACCTCTATTAATGTACGAGAAATCGATATTGATAATGTAAAATTCAAGTATACTAAGTATGAGGAAGGCAACATGAGCAATTTTAATTTTGAAAAAGTGAAAATTAAAGTTCATGATGTCTTGATTGATGAAACGTCGCTGCGTGACACTTCAAGATTGTACTATACGAAGATGGTGGATGTGGAAATTCCCAATTTTGAGTATGATCTGCCTGATGGATTTTATCGAGCTAAATTTAAAGGGTTAAAAATTAATACGCGCGATCAGAACCTCTTAATGACTGGCGTTGATTTTAGGCCAAAAATGAGTAAGGCTAATTTCTACAAGCATAAAAAGCAAAATGTAACAATGGCCGAACTCAAATTTGACACGTTGCGCGTGGAACGTTTGAATTTTCAAGCTTTAATTGATTATCAGCAGACTATAGCTTGGAAAGTACAGTTGAAAAATGGTTCGGTGGATCTGCACGCTGACAAGCGTTATCCTAAATATCCTATCATTAAAATTGGTCAATCTCCGCACCAAAAATTGTTGAAACTCAAAAAACTCTTGCGCTTAGATACGGTGGTGGTTGATAACGTATCCTTAGTTTACCATGAGATGAGTGGGAAGTATTTTAGAGAAGGCTCCATTAGTTTTAATGGCGTAAATGGATTGATTACGAATGTGACCAATGACATAACAGCTCTTAAAAAAGATAAATTTATGCGAGCTGATCTACGGGCTAAGATTATGAATTCGGGCAATATACATGCAAAATTTGGGTTTGACATGTTGAGTAAAACAGGCTATCATACTTATAGTGGTACGGTAGGAAGCATGAAAGCTACTGCCTTTAATCGCATATTGACTCCTTTATTGAATGTGGAAATTGCTTCAGGCAATATCAAAAAAGTGGCTTTCAACATGGAAGGTACCGACCATAAAAACTGGGGTGATTTTCGATTTGATTATGATGACCTAAAGATCAGCCTACTAAATAAGAAGAAGGATGAAAATGGCGAACAATCCTCTAAAAAGGTCGTTTCTTTCTTGATTAATGAGCTTTTAATCAATGATAGTAATCCCGATAAAAAAGGTGTCTATACAGTCGCTAAGGTAAATTATACACGTGTGCCTGAGCATACTTTTTTCAAAACCTTATGGCAAAGCTTATTGGACGGGATAAAACAATGTGCGGGTATTAGTGAAGAAAGAGAAGCCCGATTGATGGGAGCTGCTGACACAGGGAAAAAGGTGGTGGAGAAAGGAAAGGATATAGTCGAAGGAGCTAAAGAGGTTGGCAAAAAAACAGGCAATTTTATCAAAGGACTTTTCAAGAAAAAAGATAAATCCGAAGAGGATTCTGAACAGTAAGTGCTTATAAAGCGAAGTATATTACTATGTTTGTAAGATGGAATCCATTGCAAGTTTTCTAAAATTTGTTTTCCGCTATCGCAAAGGTATAGTCGACAAGATCATGTTCTATGTAAGTATGATCTGTGCGCTTACCGTTATTGTCCATGTGGGCTACATTACCAACCCTGATGTGGCTATATATACCAAAAAATCTATTTTTTGCATGTTTTATGGATTATTTCTGCTGGAATTAATCCGTACGGGCTCGTCTATTTATGCAAGTAGACGTATCAATGTTTCGCAATATTCTGGTGTTGTCGTGGTCGCTTGTTTGACTTTCATTATGTTGGCGAGATTAAGCGGATGGAGTTTTTTAGCTTACTTCGCAAGGGAAGAATGGATGTATTTTGGGATTGGAGTTATTTTTCTCTCCGAACTCTCTAAAAGCAGTTTATTTTTCGACAATTTCTACTTCAATCCTACCATATTATTTGTTATCAGTTTTATTGGGTTAATCTTGATAGGCACTTTGCTTTTGATGTTGCCAAGAACGACTTTGCATGCGCCATTGAGTTTTATGGATGCCTTATTTATGGCAACAAGTGCTGTCTGCATTACAGGTCTTACCGTTTCGGATATTTCTACAAATTTTTCTTTATTTGGTCAAAGTGTCATTATGGTGCTTATTCAAGTTGGTGGTTTGGGAATCATGACTTTTACAGGTTTTTTTGGATATTTCTTCTCGGGAGGGTTTTCTTTCAAAAATCAATTAATGTTTGGAGAGATTTTAGGCGAGAATAAATTGAATTCTGTGATTTCCACCTTGTTGACCATTATTTCTATTACTTTACTATTCGAATTCATAGGCGCGGCCTTTATTTTCTTTTCATTGGATTCGGCTCATTTTGACAATGTCGGACAACAGGTTTTCTTTTCTGTTTTTCATTCGATTTCCTCTTTTTGTAATTCGGGATTTACAATTCTTCAGGATGGTATTGGAAACATAAACTATAGATTTAATTATGGCTTTCAAATCGTCTTAGCATTGATTTTTGTTTTAGGGGGAATGGGATTCGGAACAGTTTATAATTTCTATACCTATGTCAAATCCCAATTAAAAGCTTTGTTTAGTGCTATCGTAGAAAAAAGACCCTTTAAACATAAAGCGCAGCAATTTTCATTCAATACTAAATTCATCGTGTTGTGTAATATGATTGTTCTCTTTTTAGCAACGGTATCTTATTACTTGATGGAACAAAAATTTACTTTATCCGAGGATAAAAGCGCAGTGGGGGAATGGGTGACTTCATTTTTTATGGCGAATGCATCGCGCTCTGCAGGATTCAATAGCGTGAATATTAGTTTTGTCAATATTCCTACGCTCATCATGATTACAACGCTAATGTGGATTGGTGTAGCGCCAGGCTCGACAGGTGGCGGTGTAAAAGTAACGACTATAGCTTTAGCTTTTATGAATATTATTGCCTTGGCAAGAGGAAAAGATTCAATCGAAATTTTTAGAAGAAAAATCGCTTCTGAGTCCATCAATAAAGCCTTTGCTATCATTATTCTATCGGTGTTGACCATTACATTTTCCTTTATTTTATTGAATGTAACCGATCCAGATAAGGAAATGATTCCCTTGTTATTTGAGTCTGTCTCAGCTTATACGACTTGTGGATTAAGTATGGGCGTAACACAATCTCTAAGTGCAGCAGGCAAATTCATTATCATTGTCACCATGTTTGTCGGCCGTGTCGGTATGCTTACCTTATTGGTTGCATTTATTAAGAATACTAAAAACAAAAGTTATATTTATCCTACTGAAAAGCTAATGTTTTAGCTTTCAAAATTGATTTTAAGATGAAATATATCGTATTAGGGTTGGGGCATTTTGGTCGTTCATTAGCTATACATTTGACTGAATTAGGTCACGAAGTAATAGCAGCGGACAAAAGCATTCAAATTGTCGAGCAATTAAAAGATAAAATCACACATACTGTGTGTCTGGATACTACTGATCGCGAAGCTGTTAGTTCTTTGCCGTTAAAGGACTGTGATGCGCTTGTGGTGGCAATTGGAGAAGATGAAGGCTCTTCCTTGATGACTACTGCTTTGGTCAAACAACTTGGCGTAAAACGTATAATCGGTCGTGTCGTTTCTGATTTACAACGTACTGTAATGGAAGCCATGCAAATCGACGAGTATATTATGCCTGAAGAAGAGGCTGCCGAACGATTAGCTATGCGTTTGGACAATATAGATATTGTCGATTCATTCAAAGTTTCAGATCGTTATTCTATTATCGAAACTAAAGTTCCAAATAAATATGTCGGTATGACATTGCAGGAAGCAAATCTGACAAACAAATATAAAGTGATCGTGCTGACTACCGTCAAAGTCTCCGATGGCCTGCACAAAGAAGCTTCGGGTATTGCTAAATCGGATACAGTACTACGTGAAAATGACTTGTTAGTTCTTTTCGGAGAATTGTCCGATATTAAAAAGTTGATTGAAAAAGGAAATTAATATAGAACACAGCGTAATTATTAAAATCAATTCTATATTTTTGGACTTTGACATAAAAAAATAACCGCTAAATTATTCATGAAAAATTGGTTTAAGCAAAATTCCTCACACTTAATCGTTATTGCAATATTTTTTGCATTGGTGTTTTTCTACTTTTCGCCAGTATGGCAAGGAAAGGCACTTTCACAACATGACGTAGTGCAAGCTATGGGAAGCCAGAAAGAGCTTTTTGATTTTAAAGCTCAGGATGGAAAAGCTCCACAATGGACAAATTCTATGTTTGGCGGTATGCCAACATTTCAAATCTGGTATCACCATACTTATAATGTTGCCACATACATCAGCAATGGCATTAAAGCTATATTCCCATTACCTGCGGATATTATTTTAATTTATTTACTAGGCGGCTATTTCTTGTTAAGTGTATTGCGTATCAAACCATGGTTAGCTGCTGTAGGAGCGATTGCTATTACCTTTTCATCTTATAATTTCATTTATATCGAAGCGGGACACGTTAATAAAGCCTATGCAATTGCCTATTTAGCTCCGATTATTGGTGCGGTTATCATGTGTTATCGCGGTAATAAGTTTTGGGGTTCGATATTGCTAGCCTTATTCTTGGCATTAGAAATCCGAACCAATCACGTTCAGATGACCTATTACTTGTTTATTGCATTATTAGTATACGTTGGATTTGAATTTTATTACGCAATTCGCGATAAAAAATTGCCAGAATTTGCAAAAAATACGGCTGTTCAGGTAGGAGCTGTGTTAGTCGCTGTTGCTGTTAATGCAACTGTTTTATTCCCAACTTACGAATACAGTAAATTAACTACACGTGGCAAAGCCAATATTTCTAAAACGGAGGATGGCGGCACTACTGGAGGTTTGGATAAAGAATATGCCTACGCTTGGAGCCAAGGAATTGGAGAGAATTTAACTTTTATTATTCCTAATGCGTACGGTGGTAAATCAAATGGCGTATTGGACGAAAAATCTAATTCGTACAAATACTTGACAAGCATAGGTGTCCCAGCAAATCAAGCTTTACCATTTACACAATATTTACCCACATATTGGGGAGAAAAATCATTTACTTCAGGTCCGTGGTACTTTGGAGTAGGCGTTTTTGCTCTGTTTATTTTAGGGTTATTTATTGTAAAGGATAGACTTAAATGGTGGATTCTGGCGGCTACAGTTTTAACTTTACTATTGTCATTTGGTAAGCATTTTACACTAATCTCTGATTTGTTCTTCGATTATTTCCCGATGTACAACAAGTTCAGAGCTGTGGAGTCCATCTTAATTATTCCATCTATTTTAATTCCATTATTAGCGGTTTTAGCAGTTCATGAGCTTATTACACGGAAGGATGAAATCGTAGATTTGGACAAAAAAGTTCTTTACAGTTTTGGTGCTGTAGCTGCGATTTGTTTGATTGTTGCAGTAATGCCAAGTATTTTGGATTTAAAAAATTCAGAACATCAAAATTTCGTAGCAATGCTTGGTCAGCAAACTGGTGATGCAGGTATGGCGAATCAATTGGCGGATGCCTTAGTAAAAGATAGAGCGGATTTGGCTTCAGCTGATGCATGGCGATCGTTCTTTATTGTGGTTCTTGTCTTTGCTCTTGTCTTTGCTTTCATCAAGAAAAAATTATCTTCTACTGCTTTAATTGTAGTAATTGGTGTAGTTACTTTGGTTGATTTATGGACTGTAGATAAGCGTTATTTAAATAATGATACTTTCGTTGATAAGTCTTCGTTAAATAGACCTATTGAAGAGAGAGAAGTAGATCAATTAGTTAAAATTGATAAAGATCCAAGCTACCGTGTGTTGGATTTAACAACTAATCCTTTCTCAGATGCCAAAGCTTCTTATTTCCACAAAAGTTTAGGTGGTTATCACGCAGCTAAGTTGATGCGTTTCCAAGAAATATTAGAGCACCAGTTTAATGGAGCAATTAATGAAGATGTGTTGGATATGTTTAATGTGCGTTATCTGATTACAAAAGATCCTCAGAATAATGTAGATCGTATTCAAAGACGCTCCACAGCAGCTGGTAATGCTTGGTTTGTAGATAAAGTAACTTTTGTAAAAGATAACAATCAGGAGATGCAAGCGATCAATAGCTTTGATCCTTCGAAAGAAGCTTTTGTACACGAAGAATTCAAAAGCAAAATTGATGAGAAGCGTCTTCGCTTAGCGAATAATGCTACAATCAAATTGACTTCGTATCACCCAGACAAAATGGAATATGAATACTCAGCACCGAATGATGTGTTTGCGGTATTCTCAGAAGTATACTACGATAAAGGTTGGAAAGCATATGTTGATGGGGAAGAAGTTCCAATTTTGAGAGCAGATTATATTCTTCGTGCGTTGCAATTACCAGGAGGAAATCACAAAGTAGAATTTGTATTTGATCCTCCAATAGTGAAAGTAAGCAATATTATTTCCTTAATTGGATCGATTGTTCTCGTATTAGGCTTAGCAGCGGGAATATTCTTAACTTATAGAAAGAAACAAAAAACAGCATAAAAATTAAGGGCTTTTCATTCGAAAAGCCCTTAATTTTTATATTAAAATAATGTGAGTTGTGGTTTGCTTACTGTAAATGTTTTACGGTGATGCGGTGTAAAACCTAATTCCAGGACAGTATTTCGATGTTTTACCGTTGGATAGCCTTTATTTGTTGCCCAATCGTAACGTGGAAATTCCTTTCCTAGTTCTGTCATATAATCATCCCGATAAGTCTTTGCTAAAATAGAAGCAGCAGCAATTGAAAGGTATTTGCCATCTCCTTTGATAATGCACTGATGTGCAACATTTGGATAAGGAATGAACCTATTACCATCGATCAATAATAGTTCAGGTCGTATATGCAGGGCATCTAGTGCTAAATGCATTGCTTTGTAAGAAGCATTATGAATATTGATTTTATCAATTTCTTGAGGACTCACAGGTTTGACAGCAAAAGCCAAAGCATCACGTTCAATAATTGGACGAAGTTCCATTCTTTTTTTCTCCGAAAGCTTCTTGGAATCATTTAAGATAGGATTATAATATCCTTTTGGGAATATAACGGCGGCTGCAAAAACAGGTCCTGCCAAACACCCTCTTCCCGCTTCATCGCAACCGGCTTCGATTAAATCTTCTTGAAAATGTGATAGTAACATGCTTAGATAATATGTAACTTCTCTGTGATATGTGAAAAAATTGTATAGGATACAATAAGTTATTCTTTTTTTTGTATCGCATTTTAAACCATCCCTTTTTGATGGTGTCTAAAGCAAATGTAACAATAAGTAGGAAAATTGATGAACAAACTAACTTTTCTTCTGATATGTTTTTTACTGCCAATTATATCATTTGCACAGAAAAACAAAAAAGTCAACTATTCTTTCGCAAGAACTAACGACCTAACCATTGATGCAAATGTAGAAGATTGGGGCGGCAATTTGAACGCAGTAGCCGATGATTTTTGGTCATTTGGGATAACTGAACAAAACAATGAATTGATTGTTGCTATTGTTGTCAAAGATCTTCAGTTACAAAGAGAAGCTTTTCGTGGCGGGCTTTTTGTAGACATCAGTTACGATGAGAAAAAGAAAGATGGAGCGAGGTTAAATTTTCCTTATTGGGATAGAGAGCGTAAACGCGCTATTGCCAACGATGAGGAAATGGATCAAAAAAAATTTGAACAAGAGCTCTTGAATAATGTTAATGGTTATTATTTAACAGGTTTTGGAAGAGTAAGAGATGGAGTTCTAGCATTAGACAATGACTACGGAATACAAGCAAAAGTACAAGTGGACAGTAATAAATGTTTAGTTTATGAGGCGAAGATTCCGTTGGATTTAGTTGGAGTGAAATCGAATCAAATAGCTGTTCATTTGGGAATTAACACGCAATTTGCTATGCTTAAAAAAGCAGCAGAGAATGCAAGAAAGAGAAATAATAATATGTATTCGCCTTATGGTTATGGGATGATGGGGCGACCGATGATGCAAAATACACTTAAAAATCCGTATAAGGGAGATACTGAAATTTGGGTTATTGATACGATAAAATAGAAATAAGTTACACACATTAAATATGAGGTTTTATAGCGCTTTAATAGCTGTATTTTTTATGAGTTTGAGCCTAAGCTCACAGGCTCAGTCCAACAAAATTGTGCAAGGATTGTTGCGTGATTCATTATCAAGAATTGTATCAGGAGCTACTGTTCAATTCATATCTGCGACAGATACGTTAAGTACAAGTTCTTCGGTTGGAGGTATCTACACTTTCAACAATGTGAAAGCAGATAATTTTAAAATCAAAATCGCAAGTTTAGGATTCGAACCATTCGAAAAAGAGTATACTTTCCCTGCGGGAGAATCTCGTATGTTGGTTCCTACTATCCAATTGACACCAGTAGCGAATATGATCGAAGAAGTCGTAGTAGCGGGTGTGGTTACTGTTCAAGTAAAAGGTGATACAGTAGAATATGCAATGAAGGACCTTAAATTAAGAGAAGGATCTGTTGCTGAAGATGCTTTGAAAAAATTGCAAGGTGTTGATGTCGATAAGGACGGTAATGTGACTGCTCAAGGAGAGCAAGTAACACGTGTTCGTATCAACGGTAAAGATTTCTTTGGTGGTGATGTCAAAACAGCTACTCAAAATTTACCTGCGAACATCATTGAAAAAATGCAAATTGTAGACGACTACGGTGATATGGCTAATATCACAGGTAATAAATCAGGAGAGTCTACAAAAGTTTTGAATATCCAAATTGATCCTCAATATAATAAAGGATATATGTCGACAATACGTGTAGGTGGTGGTACTGAAGAACGTTACCAAGCTACAGGTATGTGGATGGGATTACAAGATAAAACACAAGTTTCTGTTTTGGGTAACCTTAATAATATGAACGCACCATTGTTTGACTTTAATTCTATGGGCGGTGGAGCTCGTGGACGTCAAGGTGGAGGCGGAGGTCGTCAAGGCGGAGGAATGTTTGGCGGTTCTGAAGGTATTACGAATGTTGGTTCTATAGGGGTTAATATACGTCATGATTTCTCTGACAAATTGAAAGCTTATGGTTCTTATTCTTTTGGTAGAGACGATAATAATACATTAAGTAATTCTTATACAAACCGTTTAGCAGAAGCTATTGAAGAAGATTCGGATAAAGAAAACAATAGCATTAGAGCAAATCACCGATTTGAAGGTAATTTAGAATGGAATATTACAGATAGAGATTATATTAAAATTTCCCCTCAATTAGGTTTTGGAAATAATAATATTGACAATCTTGATCAAGTAAGACAATTGATTGGTGGAGATTTTAGTAATTATCAAGTAACTAACGAAATTAATGAATCTACTGCTCCTCGTTATAATTTTTCGGGATTATATAATCGTAAGTTGAACGATAAGGGAAGAAACTTATTCTTCAATTTTAACTATGACAATGCTGTAACAGAAACTGAATATAATCGTGAATTGGAACGTTGGTTGACAGATCCTAATAATTTAAATCTTCCAGCTGCGGACGTTTTTGAAAAAACTTATCGTGAAGTAAGCAATAAGAGTTGGAATGCAGGAGCTTCTGTTTCTTATACAGAGCCCTTAACAGAGAAAAGTAAAATCGAATTAACTTACGATTGGAATAATAATGATTATGACAATCATAATAAGCAAGATTTATTAGCTTCTGAAGGAAGTTCTGCATCAGGAATATTGAATTATAATTATGATTACGATTATGCTTTCACCACGCATCGTGTAGGCGCAAGCTATATGTATGATGGAGAGAAATTTAAATATTCGTTGGGTGCTTCACTTCAACCATCTACTTTGAAAGGTGATGCTTTCAATGGGTCGACAACAGAACTAATAAATCGTAAAAACTTAAACTTTATTCCGATTGCTCGTTTTGAATACAAATTCTCAAGACAATCTAATATTACTTTACAATATTCAGGTAGATCTAACGAGCCTTCAGTGACTCAAATATTACCTTTTGAAGTGTCAACAAGTGAAACTTATACAACGATAGGTAATCCTGAGTTGGATCCAGAGTTCAGACACTCTATGAATTTAAGATACCGTTCGGGAGATTTCCAAAAAGGAACAAATTTCTTTGCGATGGTACGAGCTGAGTTAACAAATGATAAGATTGTTTCTTACAACAAGACCACGACACAAGCGGGATTAGGTGCAATTCAAGAAGTAGGATATCAAAACGAATCAGAACCAGTTTATTCTATCAACTCTTTCTATCACTATGGAAAATCATTGAAAGAAAAAACATATAATTTAATGTATGGTGGAGGTATCTCTTATAATAAGGGTATTGTTTATCAAAATTCTGAATTAACGAATTTTGAGTTCAAGAAAAATATTACCGATAATATTGGAATCAATCAAATGCTATTCTTTAGATATAATCCATCTGAGAATTTAGAGATTAATCCTGGGGTACGTTACAACTATACGATTACAAATTCTTCGTTGATTGATTTAAATAATCGTAATACGTCAAAAATTACACCTAACATAATCGGTTCAGTTAATATTACCCCAACTACTATTTTTGGGTTAGATCTTTCAAAAGAGTTTAATAAGGGATATTCTTCAAATGTAAATCCATTTATTATCAACACCTATATTGAACAACGTTTACTAAAAGGTCAACGTGGTACTATTCGTTTACAAGGTTTTGACTTATTAAATGAGCAAACAAATGTAAACCGTACTGTAGGTGAAATCTTGACAGACAGTCGTACAAATCGTTTGGCTAGATACTTTATGTTGACATTTACGTTCAAGTTGCAAAAATTCTCTGGAGTAAATCCTTTCCAACAGGAGCAAGGTCCAGGTGGCATGCGTCGTCCAAGAATGTAATTTGAAAATACTATAAACGAAACGGCTGTAAGAACTTACAGCCGTTTTTGTTTTTATTGTGTAGTTTTGCAATCAATTTAAATAATAGATAACTAAATGAAAGAATACAATCTTATCCAATTGGATAATGGTATCAGAATATTGTTGCATTACCAAAATTCACCCATCACTCATACATGCATGATCGTCAATGCGGGAGCTCGTGACGAACAGGAAGGGAAATATGGTGTTGCACATTTTATCGAACATTTATTATTTAAACGTACAGAGCGCCGTTCCACCAACCAAATTTTGAATCGTCTAGAGCAAGTAGGTGGGGATTTAAATGCGTACACTACTAAAGAATATACTTGTCTACACGCTTCATTTTTGAATCCACATTTAGAGCGTGCTTTGGATCTTTTTGAAGATGTATTGTTTCATTCTACCTTTCCTGCGAACGAAATCGAGAAAGAAAAAGGTGTTATTTTGGATGAAATGGCATCATACTTGGATAGTCCTGAAGAATCCATTATGGATGATTTTGAGGATTTATTATTCAAAGGAACAGGATTAGGACATAATATTCTAGGTTTGGAAGATGATCTCAAGGCCTTGCAAAAGGAGGATATCTTAGATTTTATGCAGCGCAATTACGATACACATGAAATCGTTATCGCAATTGGAGGTAATTATTCATTAGCTCAAGTAGAACGTATTGGGAATAAGATCTTTGGAAAGATAAAATCCAATAGCCGTACCCGACAAGATAAGGTTACTTTTGAAAATATTGGACAACAAATCGTAATCGATAAACCAATTAATCAAGCGCACTACATGTTAGGTATCAAAACCTTCGGTATTTTTGATGAACGAAAAACAGCTATGCTGTTATTGAATAATATGTTGGGTGGATTTGGAATGAGTTCGATATTAAATCTTGGTATACGTGAAAAATACGGTATTGCATATACGATTGAATCCAATTTCACGATGTATACAGATTGCGGACACTTCAATATTTATTTGGGTACGGATGAAGAAAAATTGAAAAAGGCCGTTTCTTTAGTATTCAAAGAATTAAATAAACTCAAACATGGACCGATTTCAGCTTACCAATTAAAACAAGCAAAGCAAAAATTCAAAGGTCAAATCGCGTTGGCGGAAGAAAATCGTATGAGTATGATTATTGCGGAAGCAAAAAATATCATTGATTACGGTAAAATCATTCCTCTACAAGAGGTTTTTGATAAAATTGAGGAGGTGACTGAAAATGATATTTTAGCACTTTCTACGGAATTCTTTGACGAGTCTAAATTGACTTCCTTGAGCTTTGTGCCAGAGGAAGAATAGCATTTGCACAATATTGTTATATTTGCCCAATATTTTCCATTTGATAATAACCTTTAACAAGAAAATAAGTCGTCATGAAAACAGCTTACATTTTCCCAGGTCAGGGCGCTCAATTCGTAGGAATGGGTCAAGACTTGTACAATCTTAACGAAGAGACGAAAGCTTTATTTGAGAAAGCTAACGATATTTTAGGTTTTCGTATTACAGATATCATGTTCAATGGTACAGACGAAGATCTTAAACAAACAAACGTAACACAACCTGCTATTTTCTTGCACTCCGTGATTTTAGCAAAAGCATTAGGGGATAAATTCCAACCTTCTATGGTGGCAGGTCACTCTCTAGGTGAATTCTCAGCTTTAGTATCAGCAGGAGCTTTATCTTTCGAAGATGGCTTAAAATTAGTTTCTCAACGTGCGAATGCGATGCAAAAAGCATGTGAATTGCAACCATCTACGATGGCAGCGATTTTAGGTTTGGATGATGAAACCGTTGAAAAAGTTTGTGCACAAGTAGAAGATGTAGTGGTAGCAGCGAACTACAATTGTCCTGGTCAGTTGGTGATATCTGGCTCTATCGAAGGTGTAGATAAAGCTTGTGCTTTATTAACGGAAGCTGGCGCAAAACGTGCTTTAAAATTAAATGTAGGTGGTGCTTTTCACTCACCATTAATGGAACCAGCTAAAGTTGAATTGCAAGCAGCGATCGAGGCGACAAACATTCAATCGCCTATTTGTCCAATTTATCAAAATGTGGATGCTAAAGCATACACAGATCCGCAAGAAATCAAGGCTAATTTAATCGCGCAATTAACTGGCGCTGTACGTTGGACTCAAACCGTTCAAAATATGTTAGCTGACGGTGCAGAAGCATTCGTAGAAGTTGGTCCAGGAAATGTGTTGCAAGGTTTAGTGAAAAAAGTAGATAGACAAGCGCAAACATCTTCTGCTTCTATTGCAGAATAATGACATTATATTACTAAAATAGAAAATGCGACTCAAAAGGTCGCATTTTCTATTTTAATTGTCTTTGAAAGAGTAATAATGATCTTGAATTACTTGAGCCACAAATTTCTCGGGCAGTTCTTCACTTTTTTTTCCAATCATTAATTCCACCTGCGCAGCTAATGCTTTGATGATTTCATAATTTTTGCGACGATAGCCGGTATTGTAAATATCTTTTATCTCATTAATCTCCTCGTCGGAAATTTTATACACCTCAGGATATACGATTTGATGTTCGCTCGCGAGTTCCTCAAAAACAGTTTGCTTCAAATTAAGCGTTTCTTTGAGACTTATTACAGTGGTGTCAGCAGCAATATCACCCAATCGCTGGCCTTTTTGTGAAAGAATAATAGAGGTCAATCCAACACCACCCATACTTAAGAATATATCGACTGCATTTGCCACCCAACGGATAAAGTATTGATAGAAAGTAGCGCGTGTGCCATCTATTTTAACCACTTTCAGTTTCATAATTCTTTTTCCCAAAGTCTGACCGTTTAGCAACATCTCACAACCAATAGTGTAAAAAAAGACTGGTAAATAAACCAAGGAATAGATGCCGTATAAAGCCCATTTGTCTAAACCATCTAAAATATTAGTTGACCTTAAGAATAGTACAACCGAAAATATATACAATAGCATTACACCATAGTCTAATGCAAAAGCTATAATACGCGTACCAACAGGAGCTAGCTTGTATTCGAAATTTACGTTTTGCGGTGTGTTTATTAATAGCTTATTCATATATTTGGTTAACGTCAATTTTAACTTAAAGTATGCGAGAGGCTTCCTTTATAGAACGAAATAAAGAAAAATGGTTGTTAATTGAAAATAATTTACTCAATATTGTAAATGTTGACCCTGATATTTTGGCCTCAAATTATATAGAACTGACTAACGATTTAGCTTACGCACAGACTTTCTATCCCCAAAGTAAAACCAAAGATTATTTGAACGAATTGTCCATTCGTGCACATCAATTAATTTATAAAGACCAAAAATCTTCCAGCAACAAATTAAGTCATTTTTTCACTTACGAGATATTTGAATCTATTTGGAAGATTCGAAAGCAATTAGTGTACTCTTTGCTGATTTTTCTGTTGGCAAATGTTATTGGATTTATTTCGGCACATTATGAAGAGAGTTTCTTGAAATTTATCATGGGTTCGCATTATGTGGATATGACAGTACAAAATATCAAAGAAGGAAATCCAGCTGGCGTGTATCAACAAGGGTCGAATTGGGGAGGGGCACTGGCTATCACGATTAATAATGTGCAAGTTGCTTTCTTTGCATTTATTTATGGTATTTTTTTCAGCCTAGGCACAGGGTATATTCTGATGATGAATGGTATTATGGTCGGAACCTTTCATTATCTTTTCTTTAAATATAATGTCCTGAGCGAAGCAATGACAGCTATTTGGATACATGGTACCATTGAGCTTTCTGTGATTGTCATTGCCGGAGGATGTGGGCTGGCAATGGGCAACAGTATTCTTTTTCCAAAATCATATACTAGACTAGAATCTTTCAAACGTACGGTAAAGCATGCAGCGAAAGTACTAATTAGCACTATACCTTTCTTTATAATGGCAGGTACACTCGAAGGATATGTAACTCGATATTATCAAGTGTCTGTATGGATGTGCTTAATTATCATCGCGATTTCTTTGCTATCCATTGTGTATGTATATATCGTAAAACCTAAACAAATGGCTTTAAAATACGGATGGGACAAATAGACTTCGAATTTAAGCGTGAGCGAAAGTTGGGAGAATTTGTTCAGGATTTTATCAACTTATTAAAAGTAATAAATCGACATTTAGTATCGGTCTTGTTTAAATTACTGATTGTGCCGATTTGTATTGTCGTGTTGATAGGGTATTATCTGACGACCCAAATGCGATTCAATGCCAATTTCTCCAACGTAGACTACTTTAATATCGGCGCTAGCTTTGTCAGTTTAGGGCTTTTGGTCCTTTTGATATCCATTTTTGCTTTTGGATTTACAATAGAATATTTTATTCTTCTACGTAATCGTAAGCAAATCGATTTTGGTTCAAAGGAAGTGTGGCTGCAATTTCGCACAAGCATAGCCTATTATCTTCGATTCTTTTTGGCAATGCTTGTGGTAGGGGTGTTGATAGCTTTGCCTGTTGCCATTGCTGCACTTTTATCAGCTTTTATTCCTATTGTAGGAACATTTGCTACAGGGATTTTATTTTCTATGATTGGCATGTGGTTTTTTACTGCTTTTATGCTTTACCGAGAAGATTACTATGACCTTATTGATTGTTTCGGAGGAGCTTTTACGTTGCTCCGTACTAAAATCTTTGAATACGGTACAGCCTCTTATATTGTTTCCTTTATCTTTCAAGCCTTATTAAGTATCATTACAATCATTCCCTTTGTGATTATTTTTGTCATTAGTTATAATGCTATTGGCTTCAACAATGATTTCTTTGAATCCGAATGGGGACGTGGCATAGCGACTTTTGGAAGTCTTGTAGTAGTCCTTTTATTCATTGTGTACTATATGCTCTCTGTGATTAGTTACGGCATTATTTACGAAACGGCAAAGGAGCTTAAGTTTGGGGAAGATGTATTTGCACGTATAGAAAAGTTGGGAGGCAAAGATGTATAAATTCTTGTTTTGTTTATTCTTCGTGTTAATCACTCTTTCGTCTTATTCCATTCAGCAGGATTCTACAACAGCTATTATAGAAGGAGTAGAGCCTGAACAAAATACACCTAAATATGAATATTGGAAAAAAGATTATTATCATAATATTCCCAAAGTTGAGTCATTAAGTGTTGCCAATGGACAGAGTTTTGAGGAGATGATAGGCAGTTATCAAAGCAAAGAGTTCGAATATATAGAAAGCATATCGGACAAGTTGAGTGTATGGTCTTCGATAAAAGAGTGGATTAATAAGTTCTTTAGCGATTTATTCCCAGATGTCAACGTGAGTCCTGCACAATGGTTCTATGACTTATTGGGCGTCTTGGGGGTGGTATTGGTCGTATTTCTGCTGTACAAATTATTCTTCTCGGGAAAGCAGTTTATTATCAATCCCAAAGAAAATCTGCTGGAGGACGAGCAGACTGTTGAATTTGTAGAAAAAAATCTGTTGGAAATTGATATCAATAATTACATAAATAATGCTGTACTATCGAATAATTACGCTTTAGCGATTCGCTATCAGCAGCTTTTGAATATACAGCTTTTGGCAAAGAAAAATATCATAGTTTGGGATCAAAGCAAAACAAATCTGGAACTAACGGATGAAATTGAGCAGAGCGAGTTGAAAAATGATTTCAAAAAATGTTCTGCTTTATTCGACTATGTGTGGTTTGGTGAATTTACCATCACTGCAGCAAAATTTGAGGAGATTACGAACCAATTTAAGGCATTTCAAAGGAGGTGGTCATGAAAAGAAGTTCTTGGTTAGGAATTTTACTTTTGCTGATGGTCTTTTTGGGAATTGCTCTCATAGATTCGAGTGCCAAAAAACCGATTGATTGGAGTGAAACTTATCTATTTAGGGATAAAATTCCTTTTGGGACATATGTGTTTAGAGAAGAGATACCGAACATTTTAGGAACGGATCGTACGTATACCAATTTTGGTGAATCCACATGTGAATTGCTGTCCAATTTTGATTCATTAGCATTCACTCAACGCGCTATTATTGACATTAGTGAGTTTCATAGCATCTATGAGCATGATACAAAGAGTCTTCTCAGCTATGTCGAAAATGGAGGTGAAGTGTTTCTCTCCGGTAAATCTATTACCGATGAATTTTTGGACACGCTTGGATTATATTTTGAACTCCTAGACTATGCAAAGTTTAGACCTACTCCACGGTCAGTGTATTACACCTTAGGTCAAGATACGGCTCGACTGTATCTGGATAAAGTGACTAATATGCCTGTGTTTTCTAAACTTAACCCAGATAATACCACTGTTTTAGGCTATTTGAATGCAAGAGGAAGAGCACTGCCAAATTTTATCAAAGTATCACATGGCAAAGGCTCCATCTATTTACACCTGCTTCCTGCGGTTTTTGGGAACTATTATATGTTGCAAGAGAAAAGCTACAATTATGTGACTAAAGCACTTAACATTATAAAGAGTAAAGAAATATGGTTGTCCGATTACGCCTATAATTGGACGCAACCTAGGACGCCTTTGCGAGTCATACTTCAACAGCCTGGGTTTAGGCAAGCGTGGTATTTATTATTGTTTGGTCTGGTCATGTTAATGATTTTCAAATCCAAAAGAGAACAACGTGCAGTTCCTGTTATTACCCCTGAGCCAAATAAGTCAAAGGAATTTGCACAGACAATAGGTAATTTGTATTACGAAAATGGAGATCCAGGTAATATCATTCAGAAGAAAATTGAATATTTTCTTTTTGATGTTCGGAACAATTATCAATTGGATACTTTAAAGCTAGATGACGAACGTTTTATAAAGCAGTTGTCTTCAAAGTCAACCGTAGATTTGGAAGAAACCAAATCGCTTTTGCAGCTCATTGGGCATTATAAAAATAAAAAGCAGGCATCACTCGCGGATGTTAAATTAGTAAATCAAAAAATTGAAGATTTTAAACAAAAAGCCAATTTCATATGATGGAACAAGAAAATTTGGAAAGATATCAACCTGATTTTGAGAATAGAATAGACCTAAGCGTATTGCAAAGTAAATTTGAAGCGGTACGTGATGAAGTCAAAAAAGTCATCATTGGACAAGATAAAGTAATAAATATGCTTCTGCTGGCGATATTGGCTGGCGGACATTCTCTGATTGAAGGTTTGCCTGGCGTTGCTAAAACTTTGACCGCTAAATTGATTGCAAAATCCATTCGCAGCATTTTCAAGCGGATTCAATTTACACCAGATTTAATGCCTTCGGATGTTACAGGTTCTACGATTTTGGATTTAAAATCTAATGAATTTGAGTTCCGCAAGGGGCCTATTTTTGGTAATGTTATCTTGATTGATGA
The DNA here is from genome assembly GCF_011043515.1 of Sphingobacterium sp. SGL-16. Lineage (NCBI taxonomy): Bacteria > Pseudomonadati > Bacteroidota > Sphingobacteriia > Sphingobacteriales > Sphingobacteriaceae > Sphingobacterium > Sphingobacterium sp. SGL-16. Next base: position 28,325 of record NZ_JAAKGQ010000026.1, read on the forward strand.
AATCAACCGTGCTCCCGCGAAGACTCAATCTTCGCTGTTTGAATGTATGAGCGAGCGACAGGTGACGGTGGATGGAAAGACCTATCCGATGGCTAGTCCTTTTATTGTCTTTGCTACGCAAAATCCTATCGAACACGAAGGAACATATCGTTTGCCAGAAGCACAATTGGACCGTTTTTTGTTTAAAATCGATGTCAACTATCCCGATTTTAATCAGGAATTAATAATCTTAAAAGAACATCACGAACAAAAAGCTCAAAACAAAGAGGCCTTAGTTCAAGAAGTGATTTCGGTAGATGAAATTATCCATTTCCAGCATTTGGTTAAATTGGTTTTCGTTCATGAAGATTTATTGAAATATATCGCACAGATAATATTGCAAACACGCACGAATCCCTATTTGTCCTTAGGTGCCTCGCCGCGTGCTTCCATCGCTATCTTAGAAGCTTCGAAAGCTTCGGCTGCCCTGCAAGGTCGTGATTTTGTAACGCCTGAAGATGTTAAATATGTAGCCGATTCTATTCTATCGCATCGTATTCAGTTAACACCAGAGAAGGAAATGGAAGGCTTTACACCTACTTATATCGTACAGCAGATTGTTGAAAGTGTAGAAATTCCAAGATAATGAAGTATTTACGGAGGCTGTATATCAAAAATAGGTTCTTTTATGTGTTGCTAGGTTTGGCGGCGTGTTTTGCGCTTTCTTTCTACCTAGAGCCTCTACGTATAATTACTACTATTTTACTGTGGATTTTTATAGGAGTTTGCTTTTGGGATTTGTTGATGTTAAATCTTCCGAAGCATCAGCTTATGATTAAACGTCAATATCCTGATAAATTATCAAATGGTGACCAAAATCCCTTCGTCATAAGTTTGAGAAGTGCTTTTCCGACGAATATAAAAGCTCGTGTACTGGAAGAAATACCGATTCAGCTTCAGGTCCGAGCGAATGAATTTGAAGTAGAGCTTTTGCCTCGCAAAGAGACACAAATTGAGTACACACTAAATCCCAAAAAGAGAGGTGTTTATGCTTTTGGGAAATGTAATGTGCTGGTCAGTCATTTGGGATTGTTCGAACGAAAGTTTGCCTTGGATGAGCCATTAGAAATTCCATGCTATCCTTCTTTTATTCAGATGCGCAAATATCAGCTTTTGGCAACCACGGATAGATTGGTCGAAATGGGGGTGAAGCGTATTCGTAGAATCGGAAGCACAATGGAATTTGACCATATCCGAGAATATGTGAAAGGAGATGAATATAAACATATGAACTGGAAAGCATCGGCGAAGCACAATCGCCTGATGGTGAATCAATTTCAGGAAGAGAAATCGCAACCTATATATTCCTTTATCGATATAGGTCGCGTCATGCGTATGCCTTTCAATGAAATGACATTATTGGATTATGCGATTAATTCGACCTTAGTATTATCCAATGCCGCCATATTAAAACAGGATAGAGCTGGGATGTTGACGTTTGGTCGTAAAGTAGAAAATCATATTCCTCCTGAAAAAAATAATAAGCAAATGAAGCTCATCTCAGATAAGTTGTATGGAATCACCACCAACTTTGAAGAATCTGAGTTTGGAAATCTATATGCTTTTATGCGACGTCATGTCAATAAGCGTTCGTTGCTATTTTTGTATAGTAATTTCGAAACCTTAGATGCTTTGAATAGACAAATGTCTTATTTGCGCATGATGGCAAAAAGCCACATCGTCGTTGTGGTTGTATTCAAAAATACGGAATTAATTGAAATGGCTAAAGAGAAAGCCCGAACTTCAGTTGAAATCTATAATAAGATTATAGCAGAAAAGTTTGTCTACGACAAGAGCTTGATAATTCAAGAACTAAATCGAAATGGCTTGCAAACGATTTATACAGCACCAGAAGATTTAAGCATAAAATCGATAAATAAGTATCTGGAAATAAAAGCGAGAGGATTGATATAAAAATAAAAAGGCGGAATTCAAAAATTCCGCCTTTGCTATTAAATATAGAAAGCTTCTTTGATTTTATCGACGTAGTCTAATTTTTCCCAAGTGAATAATTCCACGTCAAGAGTTTTAGTTTCGCCATTTGAATTTTCAAAAGTCTTTGTTACGACTTTGTTTGTTCTACCCATGTGACCGTAAGCTGCGGTTTCTGAATAGATCGGGTTGCGAAGACCTAAACGAGTTTCAATGCCGTAAGGTGTCATATCAAACAATTCGGCGATTTTTTGAGCGATTTCACCATCGGTAGCATTTACTTTGCTCGTACCATATGTATTTACATAGATACCCATTGGATCTTTCACGCCGATAGCGTAAGAGATTTGAACCAAAATTTCGTCAGCAACACCAGCAGCTACTAGGTTTTTAGCGATATGACGTGTAGCGTAAGCTGCTGAACGGTCTACTTTCGATGGATCTTTTCCGGAGAAAGCACCACCACCATGCGCACCTTTACCACCATAAGTATCTACGATGATTTTACGACCTGTCAAACCCGTATCACCGTGAGGGCCACCAATTACGAATTTACCTGTAGGGTTGATATGGAATTTGATATTGTCTGTGAATAAAGCTTGCAATTCTGGTTTCAATTGCGCTTTCACACGAGGGATCAAGATATTCTTAATGTCTTCTGTGATTTTTACCAACATATTCGGCTCTGTATCGAACTCATCGTGCTGCGTTGAAATTACGATAGTATCGATACGTTGCGGTTTGTGGTCATCACTATATTCTAATGTTACTTGTGACTTAGCGTCTGGACGTAAATACTTAATTTCATTATTTTCACGTCTCAAAGCGGCTAATTCATATAATAAGCGGTGTGAAAGGTCTAATGCCAATGGCATATAGTTTTCTGTCTCGTTACTTGCATAGCCAAACATAATGCCTTGATCACCCGCACCTTGTTCTTGCTTGCTTTTACGGTCTACACCTTGATTAATATCAGCAGATTGTTCATGGATAGCAGATAATACACCACATGAATTTGCCTCAAACATATATTCTGACTTTGTGTAGCCAATCTTCTCGATTACTGAACGCGTGATTTTCTGTACGTCAAGATAAATTTTTGATTTAACTTCACCAGCTAATACTACTTGTCCTGTTGTAACTAAAGTTTCGATTGCTACACGCGAATCTTCGTCCCAAGCTAAGAAATTGTCAATTAATGCATCTGAAATTTGATCGGCAATTTTGTCAGGATGGCCTTCCGATACGGATTCGGATGTAAATAAGTATGCCATATTTGTTTTTTTGTTTTTAACACTAATAAATAGGAGGTGCTATCGAAAAGATAGAAGTGGAAAAACGTAATGAATGAATGGTTTTTAGCACTTTTTTTTCGTGGTTGCAATCTCCCTTTTTACTTAAGATTTGTAAAATGCAAATCAGTCCACATTTATTATTTGGTCGCAAAGTTACAACACTTTTATTATTATCCCAAAATTTGATCTGGATTATATTAATTTTTACTCCTATTGAAAATTAGGCTATATTTACTCAGTTGATTTTAGTTATGCAAGAACAGAAAAAGATACTTTTCGTTATTAATCCTATATCGGGAGGCAAGAAGAAAACTGCTTTTAACAAAAAGGTTTTGGAGGTGTTGGATATGCAAAAGTTTAAGCCGACTTTTCAGCAAACTACCAGACCAAACCATGCTTATGAATTAGGGAAAATGGCTATCGAAGAGGGTTACGACGCTGTCGTCGCTGTTGGCGGAGATGGAACCATTAATGAATTAGGATCTGCCTTAGTAGGAAGTGGAATTCCGATGGGAATCATACCAGAGGGGTCAGGAAATGGCCTTGCACTTTATTTAGGTGTCCCAATGAATGAAACCTCCGCAATTAATCGTCTTAATCGTTTCGAAACAGTTGATGTGGATTGTGGTATTATTAATGAAAAACCTTTTTTTAATATAGCGGGATTAGGCTTTGATGCTACTGTATCGGATCGATTTGCCAACGACTCCATTCGAGGACCTATAGGTTATTTGCGTTCGGTCATTAATGTAATAAGTAAATACAAACCGTGTAAATATGAATTGACTATAGACGGGAAACTGTATGAACGAGAAGCTTTTATGATTTCTGTGGCTAATTCGCCACAATATGGAAACAATGCTTACATCGCACCAAATGCATCTGTAAATGATGGAGTTTTGGATGTGTGTATCGTTCATAAATTTCCGCTGTATATTCTACCCATGATGGTGTTTCACTTGTTCAATCGTTCGGCAGATCAATCAGAATATGTGGAGATTATTCCAGGAAAGGACATAAATATTAAAAGACTGGATGCTGGACCAATTCATGTGGATGGTGAGCCAGTCAATATGGCGAATGATTTAAACATAATAGTAAAACCAAAAGCATTGAAAATAATTTGCTAAAATTAAAAATATGGCTAAGCAGAAAAAACAAAGATTTGAAGGTATAGTCTTCTCTACGGATTCAAATTTTGAATATGAATTCGATTCGCATGAGACTGTAGAAACTTTACCTCCTAATAGACAGAAACTAAAAGTGTTATTAGATAAAAAATCACGAAAAGGCAAAGTTGTTACAATCGTAGAAGGATTTGTGGGGGATGATGACGATTTGCAAACACTAGCTAAAACATTAAAGCAGAAATGTGGAGTGGGTGGAAGTGCCAAAGATGGAGAGATTTTAATACAGGGAGATTTTAAGCAAAAGATATACGATTTATTAAAAAGTCTTGAATATCAGGTTAAAATAGTAGGTGGGTAATAATAAAATGACTTATTATTCGTTTAGATTAGGATAACTACATTTTCAAAATCTTTTGCTTAGTCTAGAGCTGATGAAATTCAAAAGTAAGTGTTTGGTTACTTATTTTTCAAGGTTAGCCAGTCATTAATTTGGATATGCAAAAAAAAATAGTTTTTATTGCATAATATTCTGTAGATGGATATTGATTTTTTAATCACGCATAAGAATAGGATTGCCGCGATGATCGTTCTTATCGTTATCCATAAAAAAGAATGATAAAAAAGGATTGAAAAATTTGAATTTTATATCAAAATAGTATATTTGTTTTGACAATGGTCAGAATGATGTCAATAATTTTGCATTATTTTAATAGAATTAAACATAATAATTAAACAACAGTAAAAATCTAAAACTTAGTAAAAATGGCAAACGCACCAAAAACTACTAGCCCAGCAAAACAAGAAAGTGGCAATTCAGGTAATTTATTTGCGAGTTTAGCAATCGTTATTTGTTTAGTAATCGGTTACATCGTTTACAAATTTGTAATGGGTAACCCTTCAAACTTCATCGACAACAACCCTGAAAATCAACCACTACCAGGTAATTATTTAGGTATGGTTTACCATGCAGGTGCTATCGTACCAGTCCTTCTTGGCTTATTCTTAATGGTATGGGTTTTCTCAATCGAACGTTTCATCGTAATTGGTAAAGCTTCAGGTACTGGTAATGTTGGTAACTTTGTAAGAAAAGTACAATCTTTATTAAAAACTGGTAGCATCGATACTGCTATCGCGGAATGTGACAAACAAAAAGGTTCTGTTGCAAATGTAATCAAAGCTGGTTTATTGAAATACAAAGATGTAGAAGCTAACCCAGGTTTAGACGCTGAAAAATCAGCTTTAGCTATCCAAAAAGAAATCGAAGAAACTACAGCATTAGAAATGCCAATGTTAGAGAAAAACTTAAACGTATTAGCTACATTAGTTTCTATCGGTACATTAACAGGTCTATTAGGTACAGTAACTGGTATGATCAAGGCCTTCTCAGCATTAGCAACAGGTGGTGCTCCAGATTCAGCTAAATTAGCGAACGGTATCTCTGAGGCCCTTATCAATACAGCTACAGGTATCGCTACTTCAACTTTCGCGATCATCATGTACAATATCTTGACTGCTAAAATTGACAAATTAACTTATTCTATCGACGAGGCTGGTTTCTCAATCGTACAAACTTACGCTGCGAACCACAAATAAGATGTTTTAAAAATTATTTCAACTTTTTTATGGAAAGTGAGATAATAAAGCATCATTAAGTAAACGAATAGAGTTGTTAATTTATAAAAGTAAAAGAAATGGGTAAAGCAAAAGTAAAAAGAGCCAGTACATCGATCGATATGACGGCGATGTGTGACGTATCTTTCTTGCTTCTAACATTCTTCGTTCTTACAGCAACTGCTAGACAGCCAGAGACTTTAACAGTTGATACGGCTCCTTCATACTCTCAAGCTAAATTACCTGATGGTAACTTGGCAATCATTACAGTAGGTGATGAAGGTAAAGTGTTCTTCAAAATGAGTGACCCTAATGTACGTGTAGAAGCACTTCAACGTATGGCAGGTATCTACGGAATCGAATTCACTCCAGAAGAATACGCTAAATTCAAAAACTTGGAAGACTTTGGTGTCTCTATGAAAACAATGAAAACATTGTTAGCAGCAGAGTCAGCTGATAGAACAGCAGAAAAGCAAAAAGGTATCCCTGTAGACTCTACACAAAATACTTCCAACGAATTATTTTCGTGGGTAAAACAGGCACGTTTGGCTTCAGCTAAGATTTTAAAAGATAAAGCAATTGAGGATGGCAAAGATCCTGATGACATCGAATTGATGACAGTTGCTATCAAATCGGACGCTGATGAGAAGTTTCCAAACTTGAATTTAATAATTGAGACATTACGTAATCAGAAACAAAATAAGTTCAGTTTCGTGACTGGTCTTAAAGCTGATTAATAATAAGAAATTTAAATGGCAGAATTAAATCAAGACTCCGGTAAACAAGGTAAAGGAGGAAAGGTAAGATCTAAGAAAAATGGTGGTAAGGTCGATCTTACAGCCATGGTAGACTTGGCATTCTTATTGATTACTTTCTTTATGTTAACAACATCCTTGAATAAACCACAAGCAATGGACGTTGCGATGCCTGACAAAAACGTTGAAACTGATAAACAAACAGATGTTGACGTGGATGAGCACCGTAGTGTTACATTGGTACTAGGATCAAATGATAAACTAGTATGGTACCAAGGTGATGTTAAGAAACCTCTTCAGGGTCCTACAGTAATTGATTATAGCGCAGAAGGATTACGTGCAACATTAATGAAAATGCAGAAACTTGTTCCACAACAAGCAGGTGGCAAAGACATTATCGTAGTAATCCGTCCAAGTGAAAAATCAGTTACACGCAACATTATTGATGCGTTGGATGAAATGAAGATTGTAGACATTAAACGTTACATGATATCTAACCGTATCATGGGCGACGAAATTGAGCTATTGAAAAAAGAAAATCTTTACAACGACTAGTCGTATAGAGAGTTTCATTAAAAAATAATATTATGTTTGAAAAACTAAATATATTTAAAAGTGAGTGGCTTGATGTTGTCTTCGAAAACAGGAATAAAGCTTATGGAGCCTACCAGCTTCGTAAACTTGGCCCTAAAGCAACTAACACTGCGTTAGCTATCGTGGCTGCAGTTGTGGGTGTTTTTAGTGCTACCCAAGTGTTCGATTTGAATCCTTTCAAAGGAAATGATGCTCCAAAAGAGGAAGTAGCATTTACAGAAGAGGTGACATTAGAAGATTTGGCGGAACAACTTCCTGAAGAAGAAGAAAAACCACCAGTACAAGAGGAAGCACCTAAAATTGCTGAATCTAAGCCTGCTCTAGATGTTGTTGCTCTTCCAGAGATTAAGCCAGTTCCTAAAGAAAAGGCGGTTCAAGAAGAAGTAGCGACAGTGGAAGAAGCTACAGATAAGAAAAAACTTATCGGTCCAGTAGCTATGAAAGGTATGAAAGGTGGTAGTATCACAACTGAAGGTAAATGGGGTACAAAAGATGTAGCAGGTGCTGCAACTGGTAGTACTAAAGGTGTAGAAGGAGGAACTGGTGACGGAGAGCAAATCTTCCAATCTGTGGAAATTCAACCTGAGCCACCAGGTGGTTTGAATGCTTTTCGTAAATGGATCGGTGATAATTATCAATATCCACAAGCTGCTATCGATGCGGGTGTGAAAGGTACTGTGCAAGTTACTTTCGTCGTGGAGAAAGATGGTTCTTTGACAGATATCAAAGTAGCACGTGATTTATCATACGGAACAGGACAAGCTGCGATCAACGTATTGAAAAAGGCTAAAAAATGGAGCCCAGGTATCCAAAATGGTCGTCCAGTTCGTGTAGCTTATTCACTGCCTATTCGTTTGGACTTAACAAATATGTAATGAGTTATAATTCAGAAATGAATGATAATAACAAATTTAGACAGAAATCGCCAACAAAGCGATTTCTGTCTATTTTAGGCCTATGCATGTTTTTTTTCTATTTCGTGTTGGGCTTGTTAATTATCTTTTGGAAAGATTTTCCAATTGAGATAGATAAAACGTATAAAAATATGTTTGGTATTTTGCTAATTGTCTATTCATTTATGCGATTTGCGAGATTATGGCAAAACAATTTTATACGTTAAATAATGTTAAGGATTAATCTTTTTATTCTTAAGTAAATCATATTGGTAATGAATTTGTTCAATAAGATTATATATGTGTTTTTAAGTTTTCTTTTCTTTATCTCCTGTAATGAGAAGAGTGGGGAAAAGAAAAATAAAAAGGATGACATATTATCTGGAGAAATAACGGTATTAGTGGATGAAACCTTAATGCCAATTGTCGAAGAACAAAAAGAGGTCTTTGAAAGTTCTTATTACAACGCGAAGATAAATCTAGTGGCTAAACCCGAGATTCAATCTATTAATGAATTGATAAAAGGAGAAGCTGCCATGATAATATTATCTAGAGAATTGAATGAAGAAGAAAAGAAATCCTTTGAGCAACGATCTATCAAGCCTCGAATCTATCAATTTGCATATGATGCTGTAGCTTTAGTAGCTAATGTAAATAGAGATTCTACAATCAAAACGGAGACAATTCTAGATTTGATGAGAGGCAAATCGGTTGATGGGACTAAATTGATTATTGATAATCCGAATTCAAGTCTCGTACGATATTTTCGTGAAGTAGGCAAAATAGATAAAATTGCAAACAATTTTATTGAAGTTAAGGGGGAAGCAAACTCAATTTTGAATGAAGTGGCTGACGGATCTTCAAATATTGGATTAATTAGTTATAATCAATATTTATCTTTAGAAAGACACTTTACAAAAAAAGATAAAATTCGTATCTTGAGCGTGCTAAACGACACATTACAGTCGCCTACGTATGTTAAACCTACTCAAGCCTCACTTTCTACAGGAGAATATCCTTTGAGAAGAGAGGTTAAAGTATTAAACTATCAACCAAATTTAGGGTTGGGAATGGGGTTTTCAGCATTTTTGACAGGAGATCGTGGTCAGCGTATAGTATTAAAATCAGGTTTATTACCTGCTAAAATGCCAGGAAGAGAAATTATAATTAGAGATAACATAAATTAGTTAAATAACTAAGAAACATAAATAGAATGATGACAAAGAGCAAATTGTTTTTGAGTTTATTAGCGGCAGGAGCTATTGTAAGTACTGCTAGTGCTCAAAGTTTAAAAGATGCGCAAGCAGCGATTGATGCAGAGCAATATGATAAAGCGAAAGGCATCTTACAGAATTTGGTAACAAAAAAACCTAAAGATGGTGCTAACTACTTTTATTTAGGTCAAGTATACCTTGCAAATGATAAATTAGATTCAGCGGCTTGGGCTTTTAATAACGGTGTAACTAATGCACCCAAAGAAACGTTAAATACTGTAGGTCTAGGTATTGTAGACTTACAAAAAAATAATATATCAGCTGCTGAACAAAAATTTACACAAGCAACTTCTGCGTTAGGTAAAAAGGATTATTTACCGTTATACTATATTGGTAAAGCTTATGTAGAAGCTCCAAAACCTGATTATGCTAAAGCGGTAGACTATTTATCGCAAGCGAAAGCTAAGAATGCGAAAGATGCATTGGTGCCAGTTTCATTAGGTGATGCTTATTTAGGATTAGGTGAAAATAGCCAATCTTATATCAGTTACCGAGATGCGTTAAATATTGATCCAAACTTGGTGAAAGCAAAGGTACAACAAGCATTGATTACTCGCCGTGCATTTGCATTTGATGCGGCATTAGAGTCTTATAATTCTATCGCTGCTGAGTACCCAACTTATGGACCAGTATACCGTGAAATTGCAGAGACTGAATTGCAAATTGCAAAACGTATGCCTGATAATACAGATGAAGAAAAAGCAGCGTACGAAGCACAAGTTGCAAAAGCAGTAGATAGCTATAAAAAATATTTGGAAGTGACTGGCGATAAATCATCGGATGCATTAGTACGTTACGCTGACTTCTTGGTATATGGTCAAAAATATGATGAATTGAAAACTGTAGCTCAACAATTGGAAAATGTACCAGGAGTGGATGCAAAAGTTTATCGTTACTTAGGTTTGATCGCTATTAACCAAGATAAAGATGCAGCTAAAGCGGTAGGTTACTTTGATAAGTTATTCGCAAATGCTGAAGAAAGTCGTTTAATCGCAATCGACTACTTATTTAGTGGTTTTGCAAATATTGAAGCTGGTGATAAAAATAAAGGTTTACAGTACTTAGGGAAAGCTTTAGAATTAGATAAGGAATTAATCAACGAAGTTGATGGTTATGGTAGAAATGCTTTCAACGCTGAAAAATTTGATGCTGCTGCAGCTATCTTCAACGTTCCTGCTTCTCAAAAAGGTGAACCTTGGTACTATGAAGCAAATTATTTAGTAGGTGATGCAAACTTCCGTGCGGGTAATCAGAAAAAAGAAGCAGGCGAAGATGCAACTCAAGAATTTAATGATGCTATTAAATCTTTAAATATTGTTATCCAATCAACAGATTCTGCTGCTGCGGATTTCAAAATTCCAGCATTATACATCAAAGGTTACAGTAATTATAATTTAGATGTAATTGATCCAGAGCAACCAGAATTACATAAAGGTTTATACTTAGCAGATTTCAATGAGTTAGCAAAAATTCTTACAGACAAACAAGCTGCGGGAACACAGTTAACAGAAGATGAAGTTGTTAAATTAACGGACGTGTATAATGTAATTGGTTACTACTACATCTTAAAAGAGGATTACAAAAAAGCAGCTGACTTATTTAAGAAAGCTTCTACTTTGACTCCTGGTGATGAAGTATCTACTCAATACTTGGAAGCATTAAAAGATTATATTAAATAGATTTTTTAAAAATCTTTTCAAAAGGGGAAACTGAATTCAGTTTCCCCTTTTATTTTTTGATAAAAGTTATATATTTGCTATCAACTGAGAACTAAACTTATATTATGGAAAATTTACAAGGTCAGAATTTGCCAGTAGATTATTTGCCCATTCTAATTCAACTTTTTGTTGCGGCGGGCTTTGGCGTAACTACTATTATCGGAACTCACCTTTTAGGACCAAAAGTTAGAACTGAAAATAAGCTTACAGCATTTGAATCGGGAGTAGAGGTAATAGGTAATGCTAGACAACCTTTTTCCATTAAATATTTCTTAGTAGCGATACTATTTGTAATCTTCGACGTGGAGGTTATTTTTATGTATCCATGGGCAGTAAATTTTAGAGAATTTGGATTTGATGGTCTTATTGAGATGTTTATTTTCATGGGATTATTGCTTTTAGGTTTCATCTATGTGATTAAGAAAAAAGCACTTAACTGGGATTAAGAACCATTCTAAATAACATTCCTTTATTCAATTTAAGGAATAAAAACATTAAATTGAACCTGTATAAACCGAGAAAGAATAAACTGTATTATGAGCAAGGTCACCTTAGCTGAGGCGCCTCCAGGTGTGGAAGGAGCCGGTTTTTTTGCCACTACTTTGGATAAAGCGATTGGATTAGCTCGAGCTAACTCATTATGGCCCTTACCTTTTGCCACTTCATGCTGTGGTATCGAATTTATGGCTACGATGGGTTCTACATATGATTTAGCACGTTTTGGAGCAGAACGCCCAAGTTTTTCTCCTCGTCAAGCAGATATGCTTTTGGTGATGGGTACTATAGCAAAAAAGATGGCGCCCGTATTAAAACAGGTTTATATTCAAATGGCGGAACCACGTTGGGTGATAGCGGTAGGTGCTTGTGCCTCGAGTGGAGGAATTTTCGACACATATTCCGTGTTGCAAGGAATAGATGAGATCATACCGGTAGATGTATATGTGCCAGGTTGCCCTCCGAGACCAGAAGCGATATTGGATGGGGTGCTGAAGTTGCAGGACATCGTGAAAAATGAATCGCTAAATAGACGCAACACACCAGAATACAAAGCATTGTTGGAGAAATACGGAATCGAGACGAACAATGGATAAGTTAACTAATCAATATATAATAGAAAGTTTAAGTGAGAAATTTGGTGAAGCAGTACAGATAATAGGAGAGCCTCACGGTCTTTTAACATTATCGACTTCGGCAGATCAGATTATTGAAGTTCTTACCTATCTCAAAAATAGTGAATCATTACGATTTAATTATCTGACAGATATTACTGGCGTGCATTATCCAAATCAGGAGAAGGAATTTGCTGTAGTTTACCATCTTCACAATCTTTTTCAGAATTTCCGCGTACGTATCAAGGTGTTTTTGGATGGCACAAATCCGACAATTCCTACGACGACAAATTTATGGAAGGGAGCAAATTGGATGGAGCGTGAGACTTATGATTTCTATGGGATTATATTCGAAGGTCATCCTGACTTACGTCGTATTTTGAATATGGACGCTTTGGAAGTGTTCCCGATGCGTAAGGAACATCCCTTGGAGGACCCAAACCGTGTAGATAAGAAAGATTTTTATTTTGGCCGATAACTTGAATTTACGTAGATGAGCAATCCTATAACCAAAATAACACACAATAAACCTGTCTTTGAAGACAACGATCCACAAGACGAATTAATTACCCTCAATATTGGACCAACGCACCCTGCAACGCATGGTGTATTTCAAAATGTGGTACAGATTGACGGAGAGCGAATCGTCAGCGGTGTTTCAACAATAGGTTATATACACCGCGCATTTGAAAAAATTGCGGAACGTCGTCCTTTTTATCAAATTACCCCTTTAACTGATCGTCTTAACTATTGTTCATCGCCTATCAATAATATGGGCTGGCACATGACGGTAGAAAAGCTTTTAGGAATTGAAATACCTAAAAGGGTTCAATATATGCGCGTAATTGTGATGGAATTGGCACGTATAGCAGATCATATTATTTGTAACGGTATTTTGGGTGTGGATACAGGGGCCTTCTCGGGTTTCTTGTATGTGATGCAGGAGCGTGAATTCATCTACGAAATCTATGAGGAAATCTGTGGTGCTCGTTTGACAACAAATATCGGTCGTATTGGCGGATTTGAGCGTGATTTCAACGAGATTACCTTTAAGAAAATAGAAGAATTTTTAGAACGATATCCTCCAGTATTGAGAGAATTTGAAGAGTTATTTGTTCGTAATAGAATATTTATAGAGCGTACTGCGGGAGTAGCAGCCGTTACACCTGAAGAAGCTTTGGAGTATAGTTGGTCTGGTCCGATTCTTCGTGCAACTGGTGTAGACTATGATGTACGTGTAGTTTCTCCTTATTGTTCTTATGAAGAATTTGATTTTGAAGTTCCGGTAGGAACAAATGGCGATGTATATGATCGTTTTATGGTGCGAAATGCTGAAATGTGGCAATCATTAAGCATTATTCGTCAGGCTTTGGATAAAATTAAGAAAGAACCAGCTGGCGTATTCCATGCGGATGTGCCGGAATTTTATCTGCCACCAAAAGAACAGGTTTACAATAATATGGAGGCACTTATTTACCATTTCAAAATTGTAATGGGCGAATGGGAAACTCCTCAATCCGAAGTGTATCATTCCGTAGAAGGTGCAAATGGGGAATTGGGTTTTTACTTGATTCACGATGGCGGTCGTACGCCGTACAGACTTCATTTTAGAAGGCCTTCATTTATCAATTATCAAATGTTTGCTCCTATGAGTGCGGGCATGTTGATTTCGGATGCAATTATAAACATGAGTAGTTTAAACGTAATAGCAGGAGAATTAGATGCTTAGTGTACAAGAGAACCTTCCCGTTGAATTTTCTGAACAACTCTTAGCCAAATTTGCTGAGGTTGTGAGTCGCTATCCTGCAGGTAAACAAAAGTCGGCTTTGTTGCCTATTCTACACTTAGTGCAGGCTGAGTATGGGTGGTTGAGCACGGATGCTATGGACAAAGTAGCGGCTTATTTGCAAATCAAGCCTATTGAGGTGTACGAAGTAGCGACTTTCTATACCATGTATTTCTTGAAACCTCAAGGAAAGTATGCTTTAGAGGTTTGTCGCACAGGACCTTGTTGTTTGGTAGGGGCTGAACGTATAATGAGGCATATTGAACAACGATTGGGAGTGAAAGAAGGTGAAGTTACTCCTGATGGCTTGTTTTCTTGGCGAGGCGTAGAATGTTTGGCTGCTTGTGGTTTTGGTCCAGTGTTGCAAATTGGTCCAGAATATACTTTTTATGAGAATTTAACGGAAGAAAGTGTCGATGCTTTGATTGATACTTTAAAAAATAAGGGTTTGGGACAATAGATTTGAGTAGGGAGCATTGAGGCTGAAGTCTAATCTCTCATATCTCATATCTCATATCTAAAACAATGGGACGTAAACTATTATTAGAACATATCAATGAACCGGGAATAAACACTTTTGCCGTATATCGTCAAAAGGGGGGATACCGTGCTGTAGAAAAGGCTTTGAAAACGATGTCTCCTGATGATGTAGTCGAGGAAGTGAAAAAGTCGGGCTTACGTGGTCGTGGTGGAGCAGGTTTCCCTACGGGAATGAAATGGAGCTTTTTGGCGAAGCCAGAAGGTGTGCCACGTTATTTGGTGTGTAATGGTGACGAATCGGAGCCAGGCACATTCAAAGACCGTTATTTGATGACGCATATTCCGCACGCTTTGGTCGAAGGAATGATTGTGTCGAGTTATGCTCTAGGCGCGAATACCTCGTATATCTATGTACGTGGGGAGATGATGCCACAAATTCGCATTCTAGAAAACGCTATTGCGGAAGCAAAAGCGGCGGGTTTTTTGGGCAATAATATTTTAGGTACAGGATATAATCTTGAAATATATGTACAACCAGGTGGTGGCGCTTATATCTGTGGTGAAGAAACAGCCTTGTTGGAATCACTAGAAGGAAAGCGTGGTAATCCACGTATTAAGCCTCCATTCCCCGCGATCGCGGGTTTGTATGGTTGTCCTACAGTCGTAAACAATGTAGAATCTATTGCTGCGACAGTTCCGATTATTAATGATGGCGGTGAAGAATATGCTAAAATCGGTATTGAGCGCAGTACAGGCACGAAATTGATTTCGGCTTCGGGTAATATCAATAAGCCTGGTGTGTATGAAATTGAATTGGGAGTTCCTGTAGAAGAATTTATCTATTCGGATGAATACTGTGGCGGTATTGCTAATGGCAAAAAACTGAAAGCTTTAGTCGCAGGAGGTTCTTCGGTACCTATTTTACCAGCAAATTTAATTACAAAAACAGCCACTGGAAATCCTCGCTTGATGACTTACGAGTCCTTAGCTGATGGAGGATTTCAGACTGGTTCAATGATGGGTTCTGGCGGTTTTATAGTTTTTGATGAAGACCAATGTATCGTTCGCAATACTTGGAATTTTGCCCGATTCTATCATCATGAAAGTTGTGGACAATGTTCGCCTTGTCGTGAAGGAACGGGCTGGATGGAAAAAGTATTGCACAAAATAGAGCTTGGTCATGGCTCCATGGAAGATATAGACCTTTTATGGGATATTCAACGCAAAATTGAAGGAAATACAATTTGTCCTTTGGGTGATGCGGCAGCATGGCCTGTTGCGGCAGCGATTCGTCACTTTCGGGATGAATTTGAATGGCATGTGTTGAATCCTCAAGAGTCACAAACTAGAAATTATGGTTTGGCACATTATGCTGACCCTTTAGAACCTGTAGTTCAATAGATATTTAGAAGCAGATATGATGGCAGACGAAGTAGTAAATTTTAAAGTCACGATAGATGGTATTCCGGTGGAAGTAGCTCCGGGAACAACGATATTAAATGCTGCGCGTCAGATTGGTGGGGATATTGTGCCACCAGCGATGTGTTATTATTCTAAGCTGGAAGGTTCGGGCGGAAAATGCCGTACTTGTCTGGTAAAGGTTTCTAAAGGTTCGGAGAAAGACCCTCGTCCCATGCCAAAGCTTGTGGCTTCGTGCCGAACGACGGTGATGGATGGTATGGAGGTGCAAAATATTACTTCTCCAGAAGTGGTAGAAGCTCGCAAAGGCGTGGTGGAGATTTTGTTGATCAACCATCCGTTAGATTGCCCGATTTGTGACCAAGCTGGTGAATGTAAATTGCAGGATTTAGGCTACGAACATGGTTCGGAAAGTACACGTTATGAATTCGAGCGTCGTACATTCGAGCGTATAGACTTAGGCGATAAGATTCAGTTGCATATGAATCGTTGTATTCTATGTTACCGTTGTGTCTATGTTGCTAACCAATTGACGGAAGAGCGTGAGCATGGTATCTTGTATAGAGGTGACCATTCTGAGATTTCTACGCATATCGAAAAAGCATTGGATCATGATTTCATCGGAAATGTTATTGACGTATGTCCTGTAGGAGCTTTAACAGATAAAACTTTCCGTTTCAAAAATCGTGTTTGGTTTACAAAACCTATAGATGCGCACCGTGATTGCCCGACATGTTCGGGTAAAGTGACGCTATGGTACAAAGGAGAAGAAGTGTTGCGTGTTACGGGTCGTAAGGATGATTTTGGCGAGGTAGAAGATTTCATATGTAATACGTGTCGTTTTGATACCAAAAAAACATCAGATTGGGTGTTGGAACATCCGACAGATGTGGAGAAAGAATCCGTTATTGGTGCAAACCATTACGAATCCTTTAATCTCCCTCCTGTGATTAAAGAGAATGAGAAATTACAACTTGCGAATGCGGAGCAATTGCAAAGAGCAGAACGTTTAAAATAATATTCGATGGAAGTCGCTTTTATATTAGAGAAATTTATACTTGTGGTGATTGTCTTCACTGTTACTTTGGTGATAGCGATGTACTCTACACTGGCCGAGCGCAAGATTGCGGGTTTTATGCAAGACCGTTATGGTCCGGATAGAGCGGGTCTTTTCGGGATTTTACAACCTCTTTGTGATGGTGGTAAATTCTTTTTCAAAGAAGAAATTATTCCGGCAGGAGCGCATAAGACTTTGTTTATTTTAGGGCCTGTAATTGCGATTATCACAGCTTGTATCAGTTCGGCGGTGATTCCATGGGGACAAAATCTAGTTATTGATGGCAAAATCATCACGTTGCAAGTTGCTGATGTGAACATTGGTGTATTATACGTTTTTGGTGTAATAGCATTAGGCGTTTACGGTATTATGCTTGGTGGTTGGGCTTCAAACAACAAATTCTCCTTAATGGGAGCGATTCGTGCTGCCTCACAAAGTATTTCGTACGAAATCGGAATGGGTTTGTCTTTAATCGCTCTATTGATGGTGACAGGTTCGTTGCAATTAGGCGAAATTGTGGCGCAACAATCAGGTTTTGTAAACTGGAATATTTGGGTTCAGCCTTTAGGATTTTTGATTTTCATTACTTGTGCTTTTGCAGAATGTAATCGTGTGCCTTTTGACTTGCCCGAATGTGAAACCGAATTAGTAGGTGGATATCATACCGAATATTCTTCGATGAAATTGGGATTATACATGTTCTCGGAATACATCAATATGTTTGTTTCATCAGCTCTGATGTCGGCATTGTATTTCGGCGGGTATAATTTTCCATTCATGTATGATTTGGGCTTGTCCGAAAACTGGATAACTATTATAGGCGTACTTGTCTTTTTCTTAAAAATATTTGGTTTCATTTTCTTCTTCATGTGGATTCGTTGGACATTGCCACGCTTCCGTTATGACCAATTGATGAACTTGGGCTGGAAAATTTTGATTCCATTGGCTATAGCCAATATTGTATTGACAGGTGTAATAACATTAATTAAGGATACTTACTTTCAATAAGTCGGGATATGCAATCATTAACTAACCGAAAAAAAGTCATCGAGCAAAAGCCAATGAACATATGGGAACGTATGTACCTGCCGGCTATTGTGAAAGGGCTTTCTATTACTATACGACATTTTTTCAAGAAAATTCCTACTGTAAAATATCCTGAGGAAATTAGACCTTATTCAAAAAATTTCAGAGGACAACACTCGTTAAAACGTGATGAACAAGGAAGAGAGCGTTGTACGGCTTGTGGTCTTTGTGCGTTATCTTGTCCTGCTGAGGCGATTACGATGACAGCTGCGGAGCGTAAAAATGATGAAAAGCATTTGTACAGAGAGGAAAAGTACGCAGCGGTATACGAAATCAATATGTTGCGTTGTATTTTCTGTGGATTGTGCGAAGAAGCTTGTCCGAAGGAAGCCATTTATTTGGATGGTCCACACGTGACAGCAGAGTATTTGCGCAAGGATTTTATCTATGGTAAAGATAAATTGGTGGAGCCGAAATTTGATATTACGAAACTTAATGTAAACGGATAAGCATAATGGGTATATTTTATTTTGTAGCATTTTTGTCCATTTTCTTTGCGTTGATGACCATCTTCACAAAGAATCCAGTACATAGCGTGCTGTATCTAGTCATTACGTTTTTTACGTTTACAGTTCATTACATTTTGTTGAATGCACAGTTTTTGGCTGTTGTGAATTTCATCGTGTACATGGGTGCGATTATGGTTTTATTCCTGTTCGTTCTGATGCTTTTGAATCTTAATAAGGATACGGAACCAATGAAATCCACCTTGGTGAAAACTATAGGTGCTATTGCGGGGATGTGTTTGTTAGCGACTTTCTTAGGTGCTTTCCGTGTATTAGACGGGCAAGAAGAAAACGTGACAGGTAATACGGACGTAGGTTTAGTAAAAAATCTAGGTAAAGTTTTGTTTGATGAATTTTTATTGCCATTCGAATTGTCTTCAATCCTGTTGTTGACAGCAATGGTAGGAGCCATTTTATTAGCTAAAAAAGAAACAAAAGAAGGATAATGGGAGATATTATTCAAAATATACAAGGCATTCCATTAAATCATTATTTGATTTTCTGTAGTGTGATATTTGCCATCGGCGTTATAGGTGTGTTGATCCGTCGTAATGTGATTATCATTATGATGTCTATAGAGCTGATGCTAAATTCTGTAAACCTATTGTTGGCGGCATTTTCGGCTTATTATGGCGATGCGAGTGGACAGGTTTTTGTGTTTTTCGTTATGGCTTTGGCAGCAGCGGAAGTTGCGGTAGGTTTAGCCATTGTGATTATGGTCTACAGAAATACGAAATCTGTGGATATTGAGTCGTTGAGTAAATTACGTTGGTAAACGAGTAAAACCTAAATATATGATGGAACTAATCTGGCTGATACCGTTGATACCTTTGTTAGGTTTTATAATTAATGGACTAGGACAGTATAATTTTTCGAAATTCGTAATAGGATTGATAGGATGCGGTACCGTTTTGTGTTCTTTCTTGTTAAGTTGTTCGTTATTTGGCCAAGTGTTAAATGCGCGAAATGCAGGAGAAGATGCTGCAACGGTTTACCATTTATTTGATTGGTTGACCGTTGGAGATTTCAATTTGAAATTTTCATTTCTATTAGACCCTCTAAGCTCTATTATGTTGCTTATTGTTACAGGAATTGGATTTTTGATTCATTTGTATTCGTATTGTTATATGCACTCTGATGAATCCTTTGGAAGATTCTTTGCCTATCTAAATCTATTTATCTTCTTCATGTTGTTGTTGGTCTTAGGATCCAACTATTTAATCATGTTCATTGGATGGGAAGGAGTAGGATTATGTTCGTATTTGTTGATCGGGTTTTGGTACAAAAACTCTTCCTACGCAAGTGCAGCTAAAAAGGCTTTTGTGATGAACAGAATAGGAGATTTAGGATTTTTAATTGCTGTCTTTGCTATTATCGCAACTTTTGGAACGGTAGAATATGCAGAGGTATTTAGTAAGGCTTCAGAATTTCCTCTAGGCGATGCAACTTTATTGTTAATTACATTATTGTTATTTATCGCAGCTACTGGTAAATCTGCACAAATTCCATTATTCACGTGGTTGCCAGATGCGATGGCAGGTCCAACTCCTGTGTCCGCATTGATTCACGCGGCTACAATGGTAACAGCAGGAATTTATATGATTATTCGTTCGAATATTTTGTTTACACTATCTCCTCTTACTTTACAAATTATTGCGGTTATTGGCGTTGCAACAGCATTGGTAGCTGCATTTATTGCGGTAACGCAAAACGATATAAAGAAAGTATTGGCTTATTCAACAGTTTCCCAATTAGGTTATATGTTTTTAGGGCTAGGAGTAGGGGCTTATACAGCTGCTTTCTTCCATGTATTGACCCACGCTTTTTTTAAAGCATTACTGTTTTTAGGAGCAGGTTCAGTTATTCATGGTATGCATCATGAGCAGGACATGCGTAAAATGGGCGGATTGAAAAAATACATGCCTATTACATATGCAACGATGTTAATAGGTACAATCGCGATAGCAGGTATTCCTCCATTCTCAGGCTTTTTCTCTAAAGATGAAATTTTGGCCTTTTCATTTGAATCCAATCCAATTCTTTGGGGCTTAGGCTTTGTTGGAGCAATATTCACGGCTTACTATATGTTTAGAATGTTGTTTTTAACGTTCTTCGGTAAATTTAGAGGAACGGAAGAGCAAGCACATCATTTGCATGAGTCACCTGTACAAATGACTTTGCCGTTGATTGTTTTGGCTGTTCTTTCAGTAGTAGGTGGTGTTATCAATTTGCCTTCGGCATTAGGTGGGGGACATTGGTTGGCAAACTTCTTAAGTCCAATTTTTACTTATACGAATGCTAGACTTCCAGAGGTTCATTTGGAACATTCTACAGAATATATTTTGATGGCGGTTTCGGCTTTAGCGGCTATTATTATGGCTGTCGTTGCCTATCAAAAATATGTGAAGAAATCAGATGTTCCTCAAGAGGATGGTATGGAGCAGGGTGCCTTATACAATCTTTCATATAACAAATTGTATTTCGATGAACTGTATAATGCTTTGTTTGTAAAACCGCTTAATAGCTTATCTAAAATCTTATATAAAATTGTGGATAAGGGAACTATTGATGGTATCGTAAATGGTGTTGCGGATTTGATAAATGCCTCCGGTCGTGGTATTCGCCAATTACAAAGCGGTTATGTCGGGTTTTATATCATCATGATGGTATTGGGTGCAGCTGCTATTTTGCTGTATGGTCTTTTAAATATTTAAATAGATTTGAAATAGAAGATAATCAATGAATAACCTTTTTATACTGCTATTACTACCTGTTGCAAGTGCTATATTGTTAGCGTTCGCAAAATCTTCTTCGATGGCGAAGTGGCTTGCACTTGTATTGTCTTTGGTTCAAGTTGTATTGACAATACCATTCTTGTGCACCTTTGTACCTGACGCTTCTATTCAATTTGAGCAATCATTCGATTGGATTTCAAGTCTGAATATCCGTTTTCATGTAGGATTAGACGGCATTAGTTTACCGTTGGTGTTATTGACGAACGGTTTATTTCCACTCATCATTCTTTCGACCTTTACCAAAGATTATAGACATAGTTTTTATGCACTTGCTAGCTTTATGCAGGCAGGTTTGTTGTTGGTATTCACTGCTTTAGATGCTTTTACATTCTATGTAGGATGGGAAGCGGCATTAATTCCAATTTATTTTATTTGTGCACTTTGGGGTGATGGGGATAGAATAAAAGTAAATTTAAAATTCTTCATTTATACATTCTTTGGAAGTTTATTGATGTTGATTGCCATCCTTTATTTAGGACAGCAAACTCCAAATAAAGATTTTGAATGGACTTCATTTGTTGCTTTGGATTTGAGCGACTATGCACAACGTTGGTTATTTTGGGCTTTCTTTGTTGCTTTTGCGATTAAAATTCCAGTATTTCCATTCCACACATGGCAACCAGATACGTATACCAATGCACCTACGGCAGGAACAATGCTGTTGGCTGGCATTATGTTGAAGATGGGTACTTATGGGGTTATTCGCTGGCTTATACCTGTTATTCCTTTCGGTACAAGTGCGTACGGTTCTGTTGCATTGGTGCTTTGTATCATTGGAATTGTATATGCCTCGCTAATTGCGTTCAAACAAAAAGATACTAAACGCCTTATTGCTTATTCATCTATTGCGCACGTGGGTTTGATTACAGCAGGTATATTTGCATGGAATCAAGAAGGTTTGCAAGGTGCAATTATGCAAATGGTGAATCATGGCATTAGTGTGGTGGGGATATTTCTAGTATTAGATCTTATCAAATCCCGCACGGGTACTAATCGTTTGGATGAGTTGGGCGGTCTTGCCTATAAAATGCCTGTATTAGCTACGCTTTTCATTATTCTAATGATGGGTGCTGTCGGTCTGCCATTGACCAATGGTTTTATCGGCGAGTTTTTATTATTAAAATCACTATATAGTGTTGGAATTTGGTATGCTGCCTTTGCTGGATTGACATTGATTTTTGGTGCGGTATATATGTTGCGGTTATTTCAAAAAACTATGCTAGGCGCCTTGGATTCGAAATACGTAAAAGTCACAGATGCTTCTAAAACCGAAGTGTTTGTTTTGGTCATTCTTTGTCTGTTTGTGGTGTTGCTAGGTGTGTTGCCAAATGGACTATTGAAATTGTCAGAAGCATCGGTAACGCAATTAATTCAATCAGTTAAATTTTAAAATAAGTCAAAATTACACAATCATATTTATGGGAGCGATTATTACACTGTCTCTGTTGGGAATTCTGGTTTTATATTTAGGCTTATATAAAGCAAAGTCCTTATTGTTGCCTGTATCCTTACTGGGTTTAGTGGCAGCATTAGGTTTTGAAATAGTAGCTTGGAATAATGGAACTGCACCGATCTACAACGGTATGGTTTTGTTTGACAATTTTGCTTTAGCTTTTTCAGCCGTATGTATTGTCATCACTGGCCTTGTACTTTTATTGTCTAAAGAATATTTCAGTGCTATAAGTAAGAATGTAGCGGAATATTATTGTTTGATTTTATTCTCGCTTACAGGTGCCTTGATGGTTTGTGCTTATCACAATTTTGCGATGCTGTTTATTGGTATTGAAGTCATGTCGGTAGCATTATATATTTTGGTAGGTATTCGTAAAACCGATTTTGCATCGAACGAAGCTGCCTTGAAATATTTCTTGATGGGCGCTTTCTCTACTGGATTTTTATTATTCGGTATAACATTATTATACGGAGCTACAGGCACATTTGATATTACAGGAGTTAAAAATTATTTGGTTTCGAATCCAACAGCGGTATCCCCATTGTTTTATGGTGGAATCCTATTGTTATTGGTTGGCTTGCTTTTCAAAGTGGGAGCTGCTCCCTTCCATTTCTGGACACCAGATGTATACGATGGCGCACCTATATTGATTACAACTTATATGAGTACTGTGGTGAAAGTGGCTTCGTTTGCCGGTTTTATCAAACTGTTTAGTTACGTTTTCTCTCCATTACAAGATTTTTGGACACCAATATTACTCGTCGTGATCGTTATTACTTTATTCCTGGGTAATATAACCGCTCTCATGCAAACAAGCTTTAAACGTATGTTGGCGTATTCGAGTATTTCGCATGCTGGATATATGCTCTTTGCAATTATATCGTTAGGAGCGAATGCGAATTCAAGCATATTGACTTATGGTTTAGCGTATTCATTAGCTTCGGTAGCCGCATTCGCGGGACTGATTTTAGTGAAGCGAAATCACGGTTCTGACCAGTTTGTTGCTTTTGATGGCTTAGGAAAAACTAATCCGTTATTGGCTTTAGTCATAACTGTTGCTATGTTATCTCTAGCTGGTATCCCGTTGACGGCAGGTTTTATAGGGAAGTTTATGTTATTCCGAAGTGCTATGGCGGATTATCATTTTATATTGTTAATATTAGCTGTAGTTAATGCCGCGATTGGTATTTATTACTATTTGCGCGTAGTGGTTCGTATGTATTTTTATCCAAGCAATACTGGCGATGATAAACTTGCAGTGCCAATTAGTTTTAATGTAGTTTTGATTATCACTCTTTTGCTTACGGTGCTAATAGGGGTATATCCGAATTGTTTAATATCCTTATTGTAAGAAATAACCATTTTTTCTGCTAAGCTCTTCTTTTTTGAAGAGCTTT
>NZ_JAAKGQ010000027.1:0-51595 GCF_011043515.1 Sphingobacterium sp. SGL-16
TAAATTTGGGTGTACATATTTTACTTACACCCAAAAATGAACATCAAAAGAAATATTATTTTCTCACTTGAAAAGCGTAAAAAGGATGGTATAGAGATCATAGAAAATGTTCCTATCAGAGTCCGAATCAACTATGATGGGGACAGACTGGATTTATCCAGTGGTTTTCGGGTTGACATTTCTAAATGGGATGATAAAAAGCAACGTGTAAAAAATGGTAAAACAAATAAAATTAAACAGTCTGCAAGTGAAATAAATACATCACTCCTAAAGATTGAAAGCATCATTCAGGATATCTTCAAAAGTTATGAGATCGCAGGGGCAGTTCCTTCAAAACCGACATTGCGGAATGAGATAAATGATAAGATAAAACCAAAAAATGAAACTTCTTCGAAAGCACCAGCACAAAGTAAATTCTTCGATTACTATGACCAATTTATTCAAGAGAATCGTAAACTTAACAATTGGACTGAAGGAACACTAAAGAAACTCAGAACGGTCAGAAATCATCTCCAAGAGTTTAAACCAAACATCGGCATTAACGATTTTGATAATGCCACGCTTGATAAGTATATGGATTTCCTTTTGAAGCGCCGAGGATTTAAAAACTCAACACTTGAAAAACATTTAAAGTTCTTAAAATGGTTTCTTCGTTGGGGAAATAGAAAGGGAATAGTAACGAATTCAGCATTCCTATCGTACCGTCCGAAAATTAAGAAAATAGAAAAAAAAGTCGTTTTTCTTACAGGGCAAGAGATTGATCATATTAAGGCTTTCGATATTCCGAAAGAAAAATCATACTTACACCGTGTTCGTGATATACTGATTTTCACTTGTTATTCAGGATTGAGACACTCAGATGTATATGCATTAACAAAAGATGCCGTGAAAGAGAGGTATATAGAAATAGTGACGATCAAAACAGATGATAAACTCATCATCGACCTTAATAACCACACAAAAGCAATTTTAAATAAATATAAGGACGAAAGATTTCCGAACAACAAGGCTCTACCGGTGATTTCTAATCAGAAATATAATGAATACCTAAAGGAACTTGGCGAATTAGTTGGACTTGATGAATCGCTTATAACAACCTATTATAAGGGGAACAAGCGTATAGAAGAGGTTGTCACGAAGTACATGTTATTAACTTCTCACATTGGAAGACGTTCTTTTATATGCAACGGTTTGTTTCTTGGAATACCTGTCCATATTAATGATGAAATGGACTGGACACTCAGATTATAAATCTATGCAACCCTATATCGATACCGTGGACGAAATGCGTAGCGAAGCTATGGAAATGTTTAATAAAATGTAAGGATTATGCAAAAAGAAGAAAAAGAGTTAATATCTTTTCTAACATTATTACGTCGGTATGAGGAGGTTCTACATCAACAGATAAGTAATCAGTATTGTGACTGGAATAAGTTAGCCGAAATAAAGCGAACTTTATTAGAGCGTTTGGATTCCCCATCTGTTGAAGAAGTTATAAATTATCTTTTTTTCAATTCTAGTCGTGAAAAAATCTTTGGACTAACCAGAAATTTTGATGCCGTTTATAATGGATTAGCTGGACTGGTTAATACCAGAAATTTTGAGATTGAAGCCAATTCATCCATAGAAGCATTTCGTCGGGAATATGAAATTTTTGAACTTGAAGTCAAAGAATATACAAAGAAATTTACAGAAGTTAGAAAGGAAAAAGAAGCACTTGAAAGATCGTTGGATAGTTGTTTCTACGGAGGTGATGATTCCCGTAGGAGAAGGACCGAATTGGAAATTGACCGGATTGAACCAATCTTTCAATCTAAATTACAGGATTACGAAGCCAAAATCCTTGAATTACAACAATTTTTCGAGAATGATTTTCAATTAACAAAATCTATCCTTGAAGAGGTGACTAATGTGTTGAAAGTGAGGATAAAGCCACTCTTTGATATATACAGAGAAAATTTCCAAAACGACGAATATTATGAATATTTTCCAATGTCTTTGGTAGGAGCTGTATATGAAGCTTTAATAGAGAATAAGGTTATCGAAGTAGATGCTCAAACTTTTCACACAGTAATCAACCTGAATAAAGAAAACAATCTAAAAATTTCACCAGATTTTATATTGTACTTTCTTGTAGATTCTTTTTCCAAACGTCTTGATGACAGTGCCAGAAATAAGTGGTTAGAAAAAATCCATAATATGCAAAAAATCAAACTATCATCGTATAAAGCACACTATCGACAAATCCAAAGTAGTAGAAAATGGAAGAAGCTATATAAACGTTTAGAAGACTTATTCAACCATTCAAACATTTAACAATCCGCTTAAATGAGTTTATGAATACTTTTAAAGATTTAGGTTACAATCGAACCACAAAGAAAATCACCTGCAATTGTATAACTGACTGATAATAAATTGAATAATTATAGTTATATTTTATTCTACCACATATTTACCACGATATTAACCTCATACCTTAGCTCATGTTCGAACATTAAATGCCGATGCGCACGGCTATTGTTTAATTTCAATTAATAAGAACATGAACATTCGTGAATTACTATCAAAGCCAGTCGCTATGATGACTGGTGAGGAATTACTTGCTATTCAACGAGAAGCAATCGCAGAAATACCTAAAGAAGAAGCTACAAGCACATTACCTGAATTCGTATACGGTATTTCGGGTATCATGCAATTGTTTAATTGTAGCAAATCGAAAGCACAGAAAATAAAAAACAGTGGTGTAATCACTGGTGCGATTCAACAAGATCAAAGGACAATTATTGTTGATACTCGGCTTGCTTTAAAATTGTTTAAGGAGTATACCAATCAAAAGAAAAGGAGGTTCATATGATTCCATTTAATCAGAATATTGTCGAAGCTCTTAAAAAGTCTACAGTTAAAATAACAGATGAATTTAAAGAACCTCCTATAATGATAACGATCAGCAATTCGGATTCCGTTATCGGAACCCTTGGGAATTTCAGCGCATCCACGGGAAAGGCGAAGAGCAGGAAGACATTCAACGTGATCTCAATGGTCGCTTCTGCATTGAGTGGTAAACAAGTATTACAATATAAGGTTAAAGTTCCTCCAACCCGTCCAGTGATACTTTATTGTGACACGGAACAGAGTAAGTTTCATTGCCATAGATTACTTTCCAGAATATACAAGCTCATTGATTATCCAACTTCAGAAGTCCACGATAATTTAAAGTTTATCTCTTTAAGAGAATACCCCACTAAGGAACGTATCAATATCATTGAATATGCACTTTTCAAATATGCAGACAGGATCGGACTGGTCATCATAGATGGAATCAGGGATTTGGTTTACGATATTAATAACGCTACCGAAGCGACTGAAATCACGAACAAACTTATGAAGTGGTCGCAGGAACTCAATATCCATATTCATACTGTACTACACTTAAACAAAGGAGATGATAATACTCGGGGGCACTTAGGAACAGAATTGAACAACAAAGCCGAATCCATTCTCCAAATAACTAAAAGTGATCTGGATGCCAACTACAGCACCGTGGCACCAAAATTCATCAGAGATGTCGAATTTGAACCATTCAGCTTCTTTATTGACGATGGTATACCTGTACTTGACGAAAATTTCGACTTAACAAGTCCGAAAGCTAAAAAAGGTTTCAGCTATCAGGAATTATCAGAAGAGAACCATCGAGAGGTATTGCAGGAATTGTTTAATGATTCAGAAATTACCTGTACTTATGATGATTTTGTCGCAAGACTAAAGGACGTTTATTTGGCAAAAGGTTTCAATTTTGGAATTAATAAATCGAAACAGCTAAAGACCTTTTTGGAGAACAAACGGATGATCATCAAGACTGATAAAACCTATCGGTTCAACCCTGAATTTTACTATTAAAAAACAGGTTTAGTTTAGTCTGCCCCTATATAGTAATAGACTAAACTAAACCTATTTAAAATTATGATTATGACATGCACTGAATTAAAGCGTATACCGCTCATATCAATATTAGATTATCTTCGGATTCCATGTGCCAGAATGAACAGTCGTGAAGCATGGTTTAGAAATCCATTCAATGGCGGGAAAGAAAAAACGGCTTCGACAAAAGTCGATATCCATAGAAACATTTGGTATTCACATTCAGAAGGCTTCGGAGGTAACAACATTGATTTTTTGTTGAAGTTTCTGGAAACAGACAATCTATCTATTGTACTGGATTGGGCTGATGAAAGAAAAAATGTCCTTTCTTTTCACCAGCTGACCATATTAGACAAAGCGCCAGCAATGCTATATGAAAATGAACGTGGTTACACCATACTTTCTGTAAAACTACTTGAGAACAAAGCATTAACCGACTATCTGACCGATTCACGAAAAATAGATATTGAAATTGCCAAAGCTTACTGCCAGGAAATCTATTATCGGACGGCAAAAGGACAGACATTCTTTGCTATATGTTTTAAGAATGATTCTGGTGGATTTGAATTGCGAAACAGCTATGACAAACGTTCTTTATTGACCAAGGACATTACTTCGATAAATAACGGCTATAAGGAGGTTGTACTGCTTGAGGGCTTTACCGACTGGCTTTCCTATATGACTTTAAAAAAGAATGCTGGTAAGCCTTATTTAAATGCTAATTACTGCATCCTGAATACTACGGCAAATCTGGAAAAATCATTTCCATTCTTACAACAACATAACGGTATAACAAGTTATCTGGACATAGATGGCAGCGGTGTAAAATCTTACAATACTTTACGAAGTCACTTCGAAAAAACACACGTCCTTAAAAACGGAATGGAGGAATTGCAGAAAAAGAATTGCAATATAAAGGATGTCAATGACTACCTGATTTTCACATCGTCCGAAGAACAAACCAATAATATCCAATCAGGGAGAAAGCTCAGGGACAGGCAAGATGCACTATACGATAGTCCGGTCAAACTGCAGAATGGTCAATGAACTAAGTTACTAAATGTCATCACCTTCCGATAAATTTAATTCAAATTTTTAATTCTCAGGATGACAAAGAGGGCCCTCACAAATGAACAATGAGAAAACAAGGAGAAAACAATGAGAAAGATTGCTTCGTCGTGCCTCCTCGCAATGCCGGGACAGACCTTCGCAATGCCGGGACAAACCCTTCGCAATGACGGGTCAAACCCTCTCAATGAAGGGACAAACCCTCTCAATGACGGTTTCACTCCACCCCCCAAGAAAAACTCCCTTTAACAAAAAAAGCCCCCTTGGATAAATCCAAGGAGGCCACAGCTAATATATGAAATTTATAATTTCATCAAAGGAATTAATCTTTCAAGAACTCAATTTCAAAGTTCTCCAGATATGGGTTTCCATCCATTCCGAAATCGGCAAGGATCTCAATATTCATCCAGTAAAGCGTCAATGCTGCAATATCCGTAGCATTCGTTGGGATGGATAGCGAAGAAGTAACTGGCATAACAGTAGAGGCCGAAGGGTAGCTATCTCCCATATTCAACCAAACATAACTTCCGGATAAGGACATGTTAGGCGTGCCTGGATACCCTCCAAAATACATACCCCCAGTTCCTTCATCCATTGGCCAATAACCAATGATATCCGCATAGTTAGGGTGCTTGGTCAAATCCTTCAGGCCATAATTATTCGTAATAGTACTTGCGCTCAATGCCGTGTTATAATAAACCAAGTTCGCCGGTGAAAAAGAACCTGCAACATCATTATCCCCAGCACGGTGTCCGACCCTTAAATCCTCACCAATATTCAAGCTCTTACGCGCAGAAATATTGATGGATTTCTGAAATTTCCCATCCATGTACATACTTAATGTCCTTGTAGATGAGTTTACATATTCCACGGTCATGATCAGGTTTCTCCATACACCGGTTCCAGGTGCTTCTTCCGAAGAAACTTCCTGCTTTCCACTACCGCCGTTCAACGTTCCGCCGACAGTTACCACCCATTTTCCACCTGGATAATGGGCCCATTGCCAACCCGTAATATTCTGTCCACTCAAGTTTGTACTTTTTCCGAAGAAACTGGAATATCCACCTGGTACATTATTGAATTTCACATCCATCTGCACGGTGAAACTTTTATTTTCCCCTACATCAAACCTTCCAGTCTCATCATGAAACGTTGCTCTACCTGTCTTATTATCAAATCTAACCGGATTAAATCCTGATTTTTGTAATTTGAATTCCTGGAAGGCAGGATTGTAAGCCATGGTAAATCCGAAATCGGTTTCATCTGCTCCACCACCATGGTTGGTGGTAATAATGATCAACCAGTCTTCTTTTTCATAATTCTCACGTCCTTTTATGGCGTTTACAATATTCCCAACATATTCATCTGTTTTTAGGACCGCATTCTTGAAATTTGCATTCCCCTCGTTAAATCCGCCATTTTCACCCGCTTTTTCCACATCCTTAAAATTCACAATGATGGTTCCCAAAGCGCGGGATTGATTAAGGATATTCAACGTACTATCCTTTACCTGTACGTCATTGCTTACCACAGGGGCAAAATCTGCAATTTTCACAAAATTTCTCAAGTCTTCCCAAGGCGTAACGATCGCCGTTTTCACGGATCGATATTGCGTTACATAATCCAGAACATTACGATAGGAAGTGATATTTTCATGTTGATGGTTATCATCGTTTTGGTCAGCTTCAAAATCATCATTAGAAATCTTATGCTTTGCATAACCCGTACCTGTCAACATGGATGCCCAGCCCGCTGCTCCGGTTTCTGTTTTCAGGGTGTTATAGGCAAACTTTGAGTTTTTCTGTAAGGCCATAATCTGCGGCGGAGCAATTTTCTCTAAGGAGGTTCCGCCCAAACCATCAATACTGATGACCATCACTTTCCTTTGGTTGGTAGTAAGGTCTTTTAGCTCCTCAAACACAGGAGGAGGGTTGTCGTATTTTGTACAGCTTGCAACTGTCATTGCTGACAGTATGCAAAGCATGGAAAGTATTTTGTTATATAATTTCATCGTCTAATTAAGGTTTAAGTAAATTCAATTCTCCGAATACTACATAAGGCACACCAGAACCGCCATAGCCATTCTTGATAATGATTTTGAAGTATTTCGCATTCACAGGACCATTAGGGAAGATGTATTCAAATCTACTGTTGTTGTTTGGCATTGTTCCGGTTCCTGCTAATTCATAATCTACATTGTTTCGGCTATAATAAACTTCGAAATCCTTACCATCTCCAACACGGTTTCCTCCCGGTCTAGCATAGGAATAAATTCCTTTAATCGGAATATTCGCTCCTGCATTCAAGATAATAGTATGTGGATAGGATTCTGCTGCGGTAGGTGAGGAGTACTTCGCATGGTAAAAAGTGTTTGGATCACCATCTACCAAATTCGCCAAGGAACCTTCCTGAGCAGGAGAACTAGCCGATACCACAGAAGTGCGGTAAACGATATCATTATCACCACCAGTCTTTGTCAATGGGTTATATTCCCAGATCGCTTTTTTCAATAGTGGATATTTCTTGGATACCGTTACGGAAACTGCATCGCTATAAGTGATACCCCAAGCATCGAAGAAAGGAGAAAGATCTGTTTTTGTAAAATCAGATAATTTCTCATACACCCAGTTATGTTTGGTGATATCACTAGGATTTGTTCTGATGGCATGTCTTGCCTCCGTATACAAATGCGTCATGGCATCATAACCAAATTTCTCAAAGATCTGAACAAATGGGGTCATTCGTTTGAACGGATCATTCATAGCCGCATCGGTATCAAAATTCTTGGCAGCACCCGTTTGTTTCGCATACGCAATCGCCTGTGGAAATCCTGAGTTCACAGCAGGATGCATGACCGAATAATCTGCACCAATTCGGTTTGCTACTTTAAAATTGAACAGGTTATTGGTGGTTTCGCCCAAAGTACTCCAAGACCAGATACTTGGTTGCTGACAGTTATGGCCAAATTCGTGGTATGACCCCCACATGCCATTACTTGTAGTAATGGAATTCAAACTGGTCATTGCTCCAAACCATTCCGAGTCATTCAATCCGACGAATGGGAATCCACTATGGCCATATCCAACGGACAATTGGATATCCAAAACGCCACGCCATTGTCCTTGTGGGCTGCGGTCTTTTTCATTTTCGGCATCATCCGATAAACCCATCCAACCATTATAATCATATTCGAAAACCTCGTTCCATTTGGTCAACACGGCCGTAGGATTGATGAATGGTTCATTCGAGGAGAATGTTTTGATCACGCGGTCTCTAGGAATCAAGAATACCACCCGTTTGGTCCTTAGTTCCAACCAAGGTACTTTGGAAGCTTTCACTTCGGCTACCCAAGCCGCATCATTGCTCACACCCAATACAAAATCTGGAGATTTTACGGCATTGGTTATCGTAAATTCTACTGGATTCTCATAGGCGCGATCCGCACGGATATAAATTGTTCCACCGTACAGGTTCCTTACATAGTTGACCCCAGCATAGATACGCTGGCGATTATAGATCAATGGATCACGTAATAGGGGATACTTTCCATTAAGGTTATCCGTATGGCCACCGATCTGTACGGTTAGCCCCTCGATTCCTTCAGGAACAACGATCCTAACCAATTCACCTGGAGCAGCATAGTAGCCCGTACTAAACTGAGGTTCTGGAGCAACATTGATACGCAGGTTTTGCGCAGTTTGTTTGGTAAAGTTGAGATCCAAGGTGAATTTTGCATTCTGAACACGGGGTTCCGATTGGTCCACCAAACCAGGGAATACCCTAGCTTTGGCATACATGGATTTGTCGATCTGTTTAAGGTTGGTATCTAAATCCCCTCCTGGACGATCCGTATAGTCCGGATAGCCATCAGGTACATTATATCCATATTTTTCACAAGAGCTGGCACCCAACAAACCTGCGAATAATAAAAGGCTGTAAAATAATTTTTGCTTCTTCATGTTCAATTAGTCTCTTGGTAAATTAATACTAGGTACATAATATTTGCCCATTAAACCCCATTGCTGAGGAACGGTGATATTCATCCAAGAATAGATCATAGTTGGAATATCTACAGTATTCGGTACTGCACGGAATGCGGCAGGAGAAATGGCAGGTGAAATATTCGGAGAGATATCTGCGAATGATGTCCAGTTGATCGATCCTTTTAAAGAGAATGGTGCAGATTTGCCCGTAATATCATACAGCTTATTATCTGTAGTCACTTCATTTGCTGGCCAATAACCAACTAAATTATCATGATAGGGATCATTTTCTGCTGTTAATGGCGTTACGCGGCTTTTTGCTATCACTTCAGCATCTGGAAGGGCTACATTATAGATCGCCAAATCATTGATCATACAATTCACATTTGCATCCCCTATAGAGCCTAATCTTAATGGACTGGTCGTATTGATGTTACCAACATTGGTAATGTTCAATGGTCCAGCTGGGGCAGGAATGCCATCACAGAAAACTTTCACATATCTTGTATTCCCTTCTTTATAGAATACAGCGGTGATATTATGCCATTTTCCATCCGCAATAGCTCTGGTATGTAATCGTTGTGTATTTCCTTGTCCAGTCTGACTGAAATTCAATCCAAAGGTCGGTCCTTCATTGAAAAATGTCCAACCAACCACACCAGGGTTGAATGCTGCCCTTTTGGTTAAGAAACTTGGGTAATAAGTACCACCATAATCCCAACGGATATTGAATCGTATCGTAGCATTTTGGTCAGATCCAAAATTTCCAACATTTGGATCATCCATGGTGGCATTGTTGTTTGCTCCTACGTATTTTGGTGTTGTACCAACATATGGAAGAGCAGATACATCCGGTTTACTGAATTCTTGAGGATTGAATTTTGGGTTATAGAAAGCGATGTAGGCATTTCTGGATGGATCGTCAAAAATATTTGATCCTGAAGCACCGCCGGAAACACCGCCACCTTTACTGGAAGAAACCACCACTAACCAGTTTTCTTTGGCAAAAGTTGAGCGGTTTACCAATGCATTCATGATTTCTTTGATCTGTTGATCAATGGTATGAATAGCACTTACATACGCTTCGTTTTCTACCGTGTAATCATTATTCGCCGCTAATTCGGCAGCATGCAGGTGGGCAACTACTAAGGATGAAGTTCCCGAAGAAAGTTCCTGAATAGTCGCATTCTTTACCTCCACATCATTTGCAAAAGTTTGTTTCTTTGTTGCATCAATTGCTAAATGATCAGTAAAAGCTGCCGAAGTACTAAATGAGGCAGTTTGTACATTTTTCTTCTCTGATTTTACCCGCGTAAAAATGGAAGGTGATGTTTCGTTGTTAAATCCTGAAAAGTCACTACCAGTAACGCCACTTACCGTATAATCCAAACCGGTCATCATATTGGTCCACGCGGTAGGAAACGAGATTTGGTTCCTATGGTCATCAGCTAATCCATCGTACGTAAAGATGGATCTATCGGTCAATAGGGTTAGGGTCTCAGGTGCAATGGATTCCACCACATTTCCTTTTATACCATCCAAAATGATGTAAAGTACACGTTTGGAACCATCGTTTATATTCAAGGTATCATTCTCATAAGGCTCCGGAAGCTTATTCGCAAATTCTTTATTACAACTGGATATACCTACCGATCCGAGCAGTATGGTTAATGCACTAAACACTTTAACCCTTCTCCAGATATTTCTATTCTTTTTCATGTCTAAATAATTAAATGTGGTTAGTTTGCAATAGTAATTCTAACTAAGCCTTTTGGTATGGTTGCATTGAAGCGAAGGATATTACCCACCAAAATCACTTTTGTTCCACCGGCAAAAGGTGTTTCAATCATATCATATACCCGGCCTTGGAAACCCCCAGAGTTATTGTATTCCGGTTTAAGGGTACCATCGGCTTCCAGGATCATAAATCCTTGACGAACATATTCGCCATATTTCGTGAAATTTCCGGTAACTAGAATCTTCCCATTGTTCAATTGACCGGAATAAGTAACCGACCCACCTGTTATCGGTTGAGGGTTGAACGAATCCACTAACGATCCATCTGCATTTAATAAGGCTACACCCGGTAAAGCTTTTCCATTGTAATGCGTAAATGTTCCACTAACAACATATTGTTGTGTTGTGGCGTTGTACCTGATCGCATAAATATCACCATCTGCGCCAGAACCCGTATGGAAACTGTTATCTACGGATCCATCAAGGTTTAAGCGGGCAATGCGTTTAGCAGGGGTGCCGTTAAAGTTCTGAAAACCACCAACGATTACCAGTTTGCCATCGGCTTGCATCGTCGCATCCATAATGGCTCCATCACCGCCTAAGCCACTCTGATTGGTCGCTTTGATATAATGGAAAGTGGAATCTAATGAACCATCTGCATTTACCCTAACCATTTGACGCATGCGGGTAGCATCATAGACCTTCTCGTCCCAAGTAGAGTTAGGATAGTAGGCACGGCGGAAGATTTGGAAATTCCCAATGATGTACACTTTCTCCCCAAAGGCAAAGGTTTTTCTAACCGCACCATCTACACTCGCATTAAAGGAAGGAACGGTGTCCTGGTCTTTCCATTTTACCTCCGGTTTTGGATTTACGATAGGAACCAACGAGTTACCTGCGGCATCGCGTTGAGATGACATCATGGTATCCAATGTGCCATTCGCATTTAAGCGGGTTACATTTCCAATGGTCTGTCTATTATTACGTTTGGAATTATAGGCATTGAAACTACCTCCAATAATGAATTTTCCACTCTGCGGTCCAGCACTGATACGACTGATGGAATAAATAGTTCCACCACTTCCCCAAGCCCCAAATCCAAAGTTGATATCATTGGTGATATATCCACCATCGGGATCCAACTGTGCGATACCTCCATTTGGAACGGCTTCCGTTCCTTTTAATTCGAAGGTATTGAAGGAACCACCAACCCAGAAGCGTCCGGAAGGTAACTGTTCGATATCAAAAATAGTTCCTACACCACCAGAAAGATAACCTGCACCATTGACCACCTTAAAGGTGTTATCCACAGAGACCTTGCCACCCACTCGGATCACTGGACCAAAGAATGTCTGTTCATTGGCTGTGATCCAAACGCTACCTGTACTCGCGGTAACAGGGATTTCGAAACGAATGGATGTATCTGTGAAGTCTATAACATTGGCTTCTATCTCATTGACGTATAATTTAAAATTATCCTTGTACTTCATCAAGCCATTTACCTGCAGCTCCATGACCGATCCTGCGGCAACTATACCTAATTCTGATGATTTGGATACGAAATTGATATCTAGTACTTGTTTACCTCCTGCATAGGGATCTTCTGCAAGTTCCGTCTTCTTGGTGCATGCTTGGAAACTCCCCAACATGAAAACCATGGAGACCGCAAAGAGGCCAGTTTTTAAGTTTTTTCTAGTTAACATTGATTTTTTCATTTATGTTAATACTCGATTAGGGTGTTAAGGGATCAATCCCTGCCGAAATGGCTTGATCAATAAACGTGTTGGAAAAGAAACCAAATGTATGTTTTGTTCTATTCAACACATGGATCACACCGTTATTGGTTTGAATATCTGAGGTAGCAATGGGAATATTTCGCAAGGATACCATTGGGTTTGATAGATCCGGTATATAAGCCAAGAATAATTGACGATATCCGGCATATTGTACACCACCCGCATCATTAAAGATGACACCGATATTCATGATGCGACCACCATAACTGGTATAGTTTTGTCCAGGATAGGCTAAGTAGGATACCGTATCGCGCTGAGGATAATCCTTCAACAAATTCTTGCCTTTGAAGATGTAGTTTGATAACATATTCTTCCACACCTGAGGTTTGATTTGGCTCAATTCCTTAACCGTATCTTTTCCATTGAACTGTAATTGTCTATTCAATTCCAATACGGCTCTGGTAATACAACCACTCGGAGGGGCAAAGAAAGTTACCTCTTCATTTTCGATGACATTTTTCATCCCAGCCAGGTCGATCACCATTAAGGTGGAATCGAAGAAATCCAACTTGGATTCTAAATACTTAATGGATGAACCATTGAATTTAGGGTCATGGATTCCGGAGTCAAAGTAATATTTTTTACAGCCGGTAAAACATATGAGCATCACCACTGCTAATTTCCAAACGATATGTTTCTGATTTTTCATAAGATTAGTTCCAAAAGATATTACCGATTAAACTTGGGTTTGCCACTTTTTCTGCATCTGAGATGATCAATGGCCATGTCCAAGCACCTGCATTAAAGTTTCCAACACTCATTACCGCATTGGAATATTCTGTATTTACCACTCGTTTCGTACGAACTAGATCAAAATAGAAATGACCTTCACCGATCAGCTCCCGCTTTCTCTCCTTGTAAATATCATCTTTCAGCGCGTTTCCAGTGGTAGTAAATGCCTGAGCACCAGCTGCTGCTCTAACTTGATTAACATAGCCTTGAGCTATTGCATCATTTCCCAATTCCGCCGCGGCTTCTGCTGCTAATAATAGTGCATCAGGAAGTCTGAAAACAATGGCGCTATCGTCATTCTTAACGGTTAGGTTAGAACCACTTCCTGTGGAATATACGTTAATGAATTTCTTCAACTGGAAATTTCCATTATCACTGCTCATGTTCTCAAACCAAACTGTTCTACGCTCATCCGACTCCGTAGCCGGAAAGAGTTTCTCTATGTATTCCTTTTCGTAGGTTATGTGACTGGTTGTTTTGGTTGTCGATCCTCTAAAAGGATAATGAGAGAAGAAGAAGGAAGGGTTTGCAAAATCAACAAAGCTCTCGCCGTAATTGTATTCCTGCAATATCCCAAACAGATTCTCTGCCGTCTTCCCTTTGAAAATACTTTTCGTATTATCGATGGTAATAGGCAAAAGGTGATACTGGGTATGGGAAGAAATTTCTTCTCCTAATTCTACAATTGCCTCATAATAAGGAACCTTATTGTTCTCTTCCCAAGCCGCTGCCCACATATTCAGATGCATGAGAAGTGCAATAGCCGCTCCACGGTTAGGTCTAAATCCTGCTTTGGAGTTGTCGGCATAAGTTACAGGCAAGTCATTTTTTACCGACTCCATGTCTGCAATAGCCAGTTTTAACACTTCTAATTGCGGTCTTCTAGGTAAGGATAAACTATGATAAGCTTCGGTGTAATAGATCGCATCGCCAAAAAGCTTACAAATAAATAAATAACTTAAGTTTCTCGTAAAAGTAGCTTCTGCGATATATTGCTTGCGATCGGTCTCCGACAGCTGATTGGCAGGAACTTTATCAATCTCGTAAATCAAGATATTACTTGCAGCGATCACATCATACCAACCTTTCCAGTTCATGATGTCCTTCAAACGGTTATCATAAGTGGTTGTACCAGACATAACTGGTTTTAAATTGTTGGATATGAGGTTATTTATTGGTCCATTTCCATTATTATCCAAATTGTTGACAATCTTTACAAAATTACCACGAAGATCCAAGGCTGGAATCAGCATGCTATTACCAAGCTTTGATTTTAAACGGGTATAAATTCCTCCCATATAACCTTCTACATCTGCTTTGGTTTTCCAGAAGTTATTTCCGGAAAGAGCATCGATAGGTGTCACATTTAAGAAGTTATCACAACTTTGAAAACCTGTCATCAATGCGCCCAATACGAGGATATATTTTAATTTTTTCATTTTCATCTTCATTCAAATTAGAATTCAACATTTAATCCAAGGGTAAACTGTTTTGGAAGTGGGTAACCTCCAGACATATCTCTACCCAAAGCCGATACACTTTCCGGGTTAGGACCAGAGTAACGCGTGATGTACCCTAGGTTCGCAGCCGTGAAATTGATACTTAATCTGTTCATACCGTAGCGTTGTGACAACGTCTGTGGAACGTTATAATAAACTTTTACGGAGTTCAATTTGAAGTAAGATCCATCTTCCTGGAACAAGGTCTGGTTCGTACGGAAAGGGTTCAAAATTGCCGAACGTACGAAATCAAAAGGATTTGGATAAACAGCATCATCACCCACGTTTTGCCAGAAATTATATTGCGATATCGGAACTAAACCGCCCATTTCGGTAGGTTTTCCAAACAACCCAAATTGAGCAGCTAAACTGTTGTTTAGGATATCACGTTTTAAAGTAAAGGATGTATTTACTTCTAAACTCCATTGCTTATACTGCAATAGGGACATCAAACCACCAGTAATCTGTGGTTGCGAGTTACCTGCAATAACCTGATCATAATTATCAATGATATAGTTACCATCCAAATCCGTATAGATCGGATCCCCAGGTTTGAAGTAATTCAAAAGACCATTTCCGCCTACGCGAACTGGCAAACCAGTTACTGGATCAACAGGAATCTGATCCAAGGAAGTATAAACTCCTTTGGTATTGAATAAATAGTTGGATAGGGAGTTCGTTCCTAAACGGTAATATAGAGACTGCCCTAGGGAATTATCAATTTGAATAAATTCCCTCAAACCATCAGGAAGTTTTGCCAAGATCTCCCTATTGATGGCAAAGTTTCCAGAAAGGTTCCATTTGAAAGGACTGGATGGTGATAATGGTCTTGCTGTGGCTTGGAATTCCCAACCGTAATTGACATTACTGATTTCCGTAGAACCGATGACATTGAAGGAGTTCGACGATGATAGTTGCTTTTCCTTAAAAATATGGTCGTTTTGTTTGTAGTAACTATCAAACATCACGGATAATCTGTTCTGGAAAATGGAGAAGTCCATACCAAAGTTGTATGTTGTTGCCTTTGTTGGTTCTAAGGAAAGGTTTGGAAGTGTTCCTAAATCTGAAATAACCGTGTTTTGGTTATTGTAACGACCTCCAGCATATAACTTACCGTAAGCTTGGTAGATATTTCCATTTGGAGAAATGTTCGAACCATAAGATACACGGAAGTCACCATAGTCTAACCAGGTCCAAGCGTCAAGGAATGATTCCCGGTCAAAGTTCCATTTTAAGGAGATGGATGGGTTTTTCTTGTAACCAGCATTTGGTCCGTTAGTGGAAAGTCCATCTACACGGTAATTGAAATCCAAAACATATTTGGATTTGTAGTTATAAGAGAAGTTTCCCGCGAATGCCACTGTTCTCAGATCGGTATAGCCAATGGTACCACCTTTAGAGCTCAGGTAACTGGTCATTAGCGTTAATGGACCTCTCAATTGGTCATTCACCACCTTGTCATTCAACATCGCGTCGGATTTGAAAAAGGATGCCCTTAATTCAGAGAAGGCAAATAAATTGAAGTTATGTGCTAATTCCTCATCACCTGGTTTTTCCCGGAAGCCGAACACGTAGGATAATTGCGCACGGTTGTACAAGGTAGTTGCCCTGTCATTATAGGTATAATATTTCGCTTGGTTTGAATTCAAAGCAGCAGGAGAGAAGTTGTCCTTGGTGCTTGAAACGGTCGTATAACTATTGTAAACACCTGCTTTAAAATTCCTG
Organism: Sphingobacterium sp. SGL-16; assembly: GCF_011043515.1. NCBI lineage: Bacteria > Pseudomonadati > Bacteroidota > Sphingobacteriia > Sphingobacteriales > Sphingobacteriaceae > Sphingobacterium > Sphingobacterium sp. SGL-16. The sequence continues at coordinate 16,459 of NZ_JAAKGQ010000027.1, forward strand.
AACAGGTCATAGAAAATGTTCACTGTTGCGTTGGTGTTCAATACCTTATTATCATCATCTGTGGTTAAAGCACCTAACACCGAGTTTACCGATGAATATAAAGATGGTGCTGGTAATAGGGAAGAAGATGCTCCTCCTGTGGCTACCCCATTATTCAGTAGACCATTACCACTTCCCATCCGTTGCTTCTGGATGGAATTATTGAGCAAGGCTTCGATCTTGAATTTTTGAACCGGATTATAGATCATATTCATATTCAGGTTGTAACGAGAGTAGCCCGTGTTTTCCTGAATACCTTTTTCATCATAAGCTCCTAAAACCACTTTGTAGTTGAACTGTACATCACCACCCGATACATTCAGGTTATGGTTGTGGTTGTACGTTGGTTTATAGAAGTAAGATTGCCAGTCGGTAGAGTTGTTATAATACGCATTCAAACTATCCGAAAGGAAAGGGGTGTTATTCACTAAATCTAAGGCGTGGATAGCTGAAGTATCGTTCATCAAAATTTGACGGATACGCATTAAACGTTCTTCTTTACCTCCGATTACTGATCTTAATTGGGGAACAGCAGACATAAAAGCAGAACCATTATAGCGGACTACTGGGACTTTAGAATTACCACGTTTGGTCGTTATCAAGATAACACCGTAAGCACCTCTGGAACCATAAAGGGAAGTTGCAGCCGCATCTTTCAATACGGTGATATCTTCGATATCCTCAGGTGGAATTTGGGATGCAGGAGAAACACCTGGCCCAGCTTGTTGGAAACCATAGGAATAATCGGCATTATCATCTACAGGAACCCCATCGATCACATATAAAGGCGAAGTAGGTGTTAAGAAGGCATTATTACCATTACCTGTCACATTGATGTTAGAGATACCACGGATGGTCACACTTCCACGGAAACCTGGGGCTCCGGTATTGTTTTGGATATTAAGACCCGCCACTTTACCTTGTAATAAGCTCATCACGTCGCCAGCTGGCTGGCCTTGGATGTCTTTTCCGGAGATGGTAACTGCAGAACCAGTATTTAAGGTTCTCGATTTGGTTTGGTAACCCGATGTTACGGTTACTTCGGCAATTTTTTCACTACTAGAGGTCAGACCAACCGTTAAGGAAGTTTTATTGTCCACCTTTACCGATTTACTGTCATAACCAATGGTTCTGAATACCAAGGTCGCATTGTTCGGTACATTGATACTGAATTTACCATTATTATCTGTTGATCCGATCGACAGGCCATTACTTAGAATGGTTACACTGGAAAGCGGATCTCTTTTTCCGGAGGATGCGTCATATACTGTTCCAGTCACCGTGATGCGCTGTTGAGCCCAGGCTACATCCTGCATGGTGAAAAGCAGTAATACGATGATGTATTTTATATATTTCATTGAAATAATCATTTAAAATGAATGTAAAGGACCACTAATCATTATCGAATTTTGGCTTGTCCCGTTTAAACCAGAAAGTCAATTCCCAATCGGCTTTTTCGAAGATTTTAAAGTTGAAGGTCAGGTAGTTCTTTTGAAGGACATTCCCAAAAGCCATTCTACTATATCTAAAAACCATATGTGCCTGATCTCCTGATACCGTTGTGTATTTGGTCGGGTAGGAGCTCAAAGGAATTGGATAAGCCACATCGTATTTCACTTGCTTATCGTCTTTTTTCATGTTGAACCCATGCACGAGGTTTTCCCAATCTGTTTCGTCGAAATTATTCGGATCGATCGGATTGGAAAGGGAATCGATGAACTTAATGGTTAAGCTATTTCCATTTCCGGTTTTCTTGAACAATACTTGTACATCATCACGGGTATTGAAATATTGACCTCGTTGACCGGCCATAAATACCGAAGTGGGATTTACCGAAACGCTTGTTCCTTGACCGGTGATTGGGTCTAAATTGGAAGGTTCATACGGACGTTCTCGCAGTGGCATTAAGCGCATATTCTGAAAATATTTTCGGCCACCTGAGTTCGACATTTCCACATCAAACACGTATCCAGAATCTGGTTGAGCTTTAATCATGTTTGAATTGGCGGATGCCCACATGATAAAATCGCCAGAATGTGGTCTGATATCAAATAAGGGATGGTTCTCTATGGTCCTTTTCGCTTCAATTTCTTCAATGGACTTTTCAGTACCATTGTAGATCCCTTTCCAAACCAGGACAGGATAATGTTCGGTTAGTTCGGGAGCTGGTTCACCATCGAAAGTTCGCATGTTGACAATCTTGAAATCAAGCGGTCTACTGGAATTTCCGTATTGGAAAATATTGTTGAAAAGGGTACTTCTTCCGAGCACCGGTTGAAATACAGTTACATTGTATTTGGAGTCATTTGCAATCGACAAACGCTCTTCTGGAAGGTTCTTTTTACATGATGAAAAAGTAAGCACTCCCAAGCATAGCGCGATGCCAATCTTGAATATTGATTTACTAGTTTTCATCTTCATCATCTTCTATAGGGTTCATACGGTCTGTAAATTCACCAAATCCAAAACTGTGGATAGCAGATAGGATATTGATGGTTCCATTGGTTGTTTTAATGTTCACCGTTGTAGCACGAGTAGTGATCCAATCTTTGTTGATGTTCGATCCGAAAGGATTGCTGAAATCAACGGCACTAGCGCCTCCACTCTCGAATCCTGAAGCACTTAGTTTGACGTAACGGACATGCATTGGATAATCGTAAGCAATCGAGGTCAATAGAAGCCCATCCAACTCAGGGATATAATCGTCTGTGGTTTTTACACCACGGATAATGTATCGGGCAACTAAGGTGTCCAACTGTAGCGGATCAACCGTGCTTAAAGAAAGTTCAGGTTCACCTAATTGGCGACGTTCAAGGTTTAAATATTTCATCGCAGCAGCAAAGTTCAGATTCACTGGGGCGAATAAGGTTACTTGGCTATTGTTCAAAGAATCCTTCAGGTCAGGAAGACGGTCAAGCACCAATAAAAGGGAATCAAATGTTCCTGCCGGTTGGGCTTGCAGGTATTCCAAGGTTGTACCATTGAAAGATTGTACGTCATTTTTATAATCGTAATATGGTGAGTCACTCTTTGAACAAGAGCTGAACCATAAGCATAATATTCCTAGGAATACCGCTATTGGAGTTTTTACTAATAATGTTTTCATACTCATCAATCTAGATTTATAACCAATAAGGGTTTTGTGTAATCGAAGAATTGGCATTGATAACAGCTTGTGAAACCGGCCAATAGATACCTCCGGCATCTTCAAATTCTTTGAATGTTAATTGCTTGCCATCTTTTTCTGCAAAAGGGGCGTTCGATCTTTTCAATCGTTGGTACCGGATGATATCATACCATCTCCAGCCTTCACCCATTAGCTCTTTTCTTCTTTCATCAAAAATCGCTTTGATGACATCTGGTGAGTTTTGGGTTGAATAAACGATTCCGCGCAGGTTACATGCTTTATTCAAAGCAGTATAGGCGCCGTCGATATCACCCAAAGCAGCTAATGCTTCTGCACGTAAAAGGGTAATCTCTTCCATGCGGCTGAACACCATGGATGAACTGAACAGGGTAACATTTCCTGAAGTCTGCGATGGGTATAATACTTTGATCTTATTGAAGATTGGAAGTTCTGAATCGAAACCATAGAAATAGTTTGTTCGGTAGTAGCCGGATACCAAATCCTTACTGAATCTTAAATCCTTAGGGTCGGTAAAAATATTGATAATGCTATCCTTGCTGACGAACATTTCCGGTTTTGATTTCGGAATGAAAGGGGATGCCAAGGTCAATTGCTCGATATGCCCATTCGCGGTAGATAAACCATTTCCTGCTTCAAATGGAAAACCAACCATTACCGTAGCACGTTTGTAGGCAAATGGGCTATAGTTGTTCTGGTTTTCTGTTAAAGCATCCATATTGATGTAATCCAATGGGTTGGCACCATCAACATAATATTGTGTGGATTGGTTGTCCAAAACGAATTTTGAATAAGTAGCCGCATCGATATAGTTTCCTTGCCAAGCAGCAATATGAGCTAAGATGATGTAGGCTGATAAACGCGTCCAAACGTTTCCATTCCAAGAAGACCATCCGCCACCGTAATACAAGCCAGGATAGATCGGGTCAGTTCCGCCATAACGGAAAGGAACCACCTGCGCTGCGTCCAATAGTTCTGAAGTCGCAAAACCTAAAACACGATCTTGGGAGGTGCGCTCTGTTTTGATAAAATCACCATCGTGGGAGGAAGTGATCAATGGCACATCTCCCCATATTCTACTCATATAGAAGTAAGCATATGCTCGTAGCATTCTTGCTTGGGCGATATCCACCTTATTGTTCAATTCCGTATAACGGGGATCAAGCTCTAAAATTTCACTAGAACGTTCAATGAATAAACTTGCAGCATTGATACCTGCATAGAAACGTCTCCAGTTACTTACTCGTTCAATAACAGGGTAGGAGGCATTTAGTTGATTGTTGACGACTGCCTTTAGGTCAGATCGATTGGTGATGGTGAAATCACCTTCCCGAAGATCGCCCATTAACCAGTGACCATTATCTGCTACCGTTGCCGAACGCATTAATCCATAAATGGACATTAAGTTGGCTTTTGCATCTTCCAAGGTTTTCCAGTTGGTTTCCTCGGATGCTAAGCGGGTAGAAGGAACATCGTCGATCTTGCTGCACGATGCACCAGTTCCCAGTAGGGCGGCCGTCATGGTAAGACCAAAAAATGCTCTTTTAATTTTTATATTTCTTATCGATAAATTCATGATATACACGTTTTAATCCTATAAATCCAATTTAAGGCCCAATACAAATGTTCTTGGGATGGTTAAGTTTGCTCCATCGTATAAACCGTTGTAATTGCTCAATTCAGGATCAACACCAGTGAATTTGGTGAAAGTCAATACGTTCAATGCCGTTGCATAGAGGTATACTCTTCTGAATTTGCCGGATGAGCTGTTCAAGAAAGAAGCGTTTTTGAAATCATAACCTAGTGTAACAGATCTTAATTTCAAGTAGGAAGCATCTTCCAGGAATAGATCCTGATCAACACGGTAAGCATTTACATCCGACCAAGGATTGTAGATTGGGTATGTTTTTTCTTTTTCAAAAGATTGCCATGAGGATACTTCTTTTACAGAAGTGATATCGTTACTGGCTTCACGTTTGATGAAATCATACTTAGTTGCCTGGTATTGGTTAAGGATTTTATGGCCTGTCGCGAAGAAGAAATGGAAATTCAAGTCGAAGTTCTTGTAGGCAAAGGTGTTGCTCCAGCCTCCGATCAATGAAGGTAATCGATTACCTTCCATTACTTTATCACGGGTATCGATGCGGTTATCGTTATTCAGATCAGCCCATTGTGGATCACCCGCAAATAATGGGATTCCATTGAAGGTATGGCCTGCAGGTACATCTGCATCGGTGTTGTAGATCCCTTGGTTTTTATAGATCCAATAAGAGGTAACAGGTTTTCCAACTTCTAATCTGTTGTCACCATTGATGATTTCCTTATAACCATCCGGAAGTGCCGTGACTTCGTTCTTGTTATAATTAAAATTGATGGATGAACGCCAGTTGAAGCTTTCAGGATTTTGGATGATCTGTCCGTTCAATAGGAATTCAATTCCTTTGTTGTTGACTTCCAGGCCTGATTTATAATTTACGGAATAACCGGATTCCAACGGCACTGGTACACCAACCAATTGGTTTTTATCATTTCTGTTATAAACAGAAATAGCGGCATTCATGCGGTTGTTCAAGAAAGTTCCATCTAAGGAAATATTGGTCCTATCGGCATAAGGAAGTTTGATTCCATAGCCAATAAATCCACTCTCATAAGGACGGTTGATCCCTAATACACCTCCATATCCTGGAATGGTAGGTTCTTCATACCATCCACTCTCCGAACGATATTGAGGTCCTGCTGCATACCGATCATCTAAGAAGATACGTACATTTCTTCCCCAACCTGTTGATAGCTCCAATTGATTGAAGAAACTGCTTCCAGCGAACAATTGATCTTTGAGGTTATAGGTCATGCTGACAGCTGGCGTAGTCATCCAACGGCTATCTGGTTGCCCATTCGATGAACCATCACGACGTACCATAGCGTTTAATTTAAAGATGTCCTTATAGCTGTATTTTGCCGAACCATAGATGGAAAGCAAATTGTTAAGTTCCTTGTCGATGTAGCGGAAAACGTAAAAATTCCCAGCATTCAAGGCATTCAAATAACTATCTCCTTGAGCTCCCGGATCTACAAAAACCAATTTTACGTAATCGTTAGGTCCATTATAGGCTCTAGCATAGTTATACTTATAGGTGTCACCTTGGTAAACATGGCCAACTTCTAGATCTAAGGAATGGTCATCACCCAGGTCAAAATCATAACCGATCGTATTGTTCCAGATCATCCGTTGGTTATAACCAAAATAGGTGGAAATATAACTTACCCCATCCATTAGGGTAGACGGCGTAAAGTAATCGCGGATACCTTCGTTATAATCGAAGAATAAACTCGATTGAAGCGAGAATCTGTTCAATTTGGAACTAAGGGTCAAATTACCATTGATGGAAGTGGTTCTGTTATTATCCACATTTTTCTTGTTCTCGTATAAATAAAGACCAAAGTTGTCTTTGTTTGGAGAAAGGGGAGTTGATAGATCGGGAATATAACGGGTCTCTGCAAAACGGTCGCGAAGACTTTTATTACGGTTTCTATCCAAACGAACAGCATTCACGTTACTGGATACGGTTAACCATTTGAATGGTGCCATATTGATTCCGAAGAACACGTTGTAACGATTGATGTTTGTCTCATCGGCATTTCCGGCATTTTTGGTTCCGGAACCGAAGAAACGGAAATTCGCTCTTTCATTTCCTCCGGTAATACCTAGATCGGCTGAATAGGTTGGGGTGTTTTTATAATATAGGTCGTTCCAATTGGAAGGGCCAAAGTAGGCGGTGTTCGTCGAATCCCTTAAATACAAGGCGTAATCATCATAACGTTGCTGATTACCATATTTCTCGTAGAAAGGTCTTCTGAAGTTATTTTCATAAACCCCATTGACGGTATTTACTTTCGGTGCGGTGGCATAGCCAAAATAAGTGTTCAAGCTGATATCACGGATTCCAGCTTTGGCATTTTTTGTAGTGATGTATAAAGCCCCATTCGCAGCATTTGGTCCTAACTTGGCCAATTCGAAGGGATCTTTCACCAATACCACTGATTCGATGTTACTGATGTTGATCTGTGCTAATAGGTTATTCGCCGGTCCCACCCGATTGTAATCGTATTTCTGAACATCAAATGCGAAAGGGTTGTCGGCCACTAAAGGAACGCCATTTAGATAAACGGCAGGTTGAAGGGCATGCACATCTTTTTTGGAGAACAAGATTCCTGAGGGACCTTGAACGATCATGCTCTGTTCTGTTCCTGGTTCACCGTTAGGTTCTTGTACATAAAGACCAGCAAGATGCCCTTTAGCAATTTGTTGAAGGGATAGGTTTGGAACAGCAGATGCTTCGCGGATGTTGATTGTATCCTTAGCATTTTTGAACTTTTGTAAGGCCTTTACCATTTGGCCTATGGTGTCTGTTTTTGCATTATACTCCGAAGTGTCAACTTGGGATTTGACAAATGGAATGCGATATCCTTTTAAGGAAGATTCTCCAAATGTTTTCGCGTGCGCAGTATTCAATTGGAGGCCACCAAAGGATAAACATAAAGCAATAGAAAGACTTATGGAAGTTTTTACCATTATTTCCAGTTTAAATTTTGTTAATAAAAATGAATGTTATTGACCAGGTTATTTTAGGCCAATGCTAGGATGTTATTCGTTTATTCGACGAAGTTTTGATGTAGATGTTTGTTCATAATTTTAATATAAAAAGTGTTTCGGTTAAATTATTTCTTATTGATTTTTTTGGTTCTTTTATTAATGGTATTTGGTTATTAATTCCTAATAATCTGGTTTAAAATAAATCAAGGAATAAACCAAAATTGGTCACCTTGACTTAAGGCTACTAACAATAATAATATTCTTTTTTATAATAACATAAAGGTTAAACAACGCAAACGTTTGTCCAAATTCACGCAAACGTTTGACTGAAATATGTATTACATAATCTGTAACAATTTCCTAAAATATTAAATTATATAAATGCATTTTATCATTAAAGTTGCTTAGTATTAAGTTTAGAGCAATATATTTGATTATTTAATTAGGGTCACTTACATGTCACTTAAACTATACTTTTACCTTGAAGCAAACTATCTGTTATTTGTAGGTACGAAGCACATCCCGTCATTGGGAGGAACGAAGTAACATCCCGTCATTGCGAGGAACGAAGCAATCTTTCGATTAGTGTAAAGATTGCTTCGTCGTACCTCCTCGCAATGACGGGAAAACTTTCGCAATAACGTATAGGATGAGAGATTTAAGTCTACTTACATCTTTGCATCCATCAATTTATCAGATTTTATTTTAGGTTGTCCGAGTTTAATTTTTATAACAAAGGCGCGATCTGTTTGGAAATCTTTCGGTAGCACAATATCAAAGTAGGTGTTCTTATCCAAATTCAAACCGATATCAGCATGTTTGATTGTTAATTCTTTATTATTCAATAATAACTTAGCACTAATCGGTAATGCAGTAGATTTTTTAGGGAATGCTAACCTAGCCAAATTATTTACCGGCCTATTAAATACTGTTAGATAAAGGGTTGAATCCTTCTGGGTCAAATATCCCATCTTAGTTTTTGGAAGATCCGCGTGCCTTACGCCATGAACTGCCTCGCCATTTACTTTCATCCAATCGCCAAGTTCCTTTGCGATTTTATCTTCTCCAGGGTGCATCGATCCTTTTCCATCGGGACCAAAATTGAGCACAAAATTTCCATTCAACGAAACGGTATGCATCAGCATATCCAAAATATCATCCGTTGTTTTGGTATAGATTCCAGACCAATCTTTCATGTATCCCCATCCATTAGGTGGTATGGTCATTACGGCATCCCAATCATTACCATCCAACCATTCGTATTCCTGAGGTAATTTTCTTTCCCAACCTTGTTCGTAATCTCGGAGGATATCTCCATTGCTATCAAAATGGCGCTTTCCGTGTTCATCATTTCTGAACCTTGATCAAATGATCAGACCTGGATGTTTTTCACGCAATTCTTTTTCCAGGTTGTACGTGAATTCATAGGCCTGAACCCATGATTTATCCCAAGTACCATCAAACCAAAATCCTTTGATGGTCGGATAATTCTGGAGAAGTTCCAATAATTGGTTCTTAGTATATTGAAGAAACCTATTATATTTTTTTTTCTCCTCTTCTGTTTCAGGAGCTTTGGATAGGTAATCCGGATTGTTCCATTCCAAAATAGAGAAATATAGGTATACATCAATGCCTTCAGCGTTATAGGCATCCACCACTTCTTTTACGATATCTTTTTTATAAGGAGAGTTGCTGATGTTGTAGGAGGAATATTTCGTTGGCCATAGGGCATAACCATCATGATGTTTAGTTGTGAAAATCATGTATTTGGCACCCATATCCTTGGCCTGTTTAGCCCATTTCTTCGCACTGAAAGCGGTAGGATTAAACTGTTTGTAAAGATTGTCGTAGATTTCTTTCCAGTATTTTGGCTCATTGGGTCCCGACCAGGTACGGATCCATTCCGAAGCGGCTGCACCGCCTCTTGCGGATACACCTTCCCATTCATTGCCTGGGATGGCATAAAGTCCCCATTGTAAATATGGAAAGCGAAGTTATATTGAAAATATTTCAAACAAAATTGAATACACAGAGATATGCCAAGAATACTATTAAGTCATATATGGACTATGCTAGCCTATTTTTGAAGCATCTCAATGAATATCCATCCTTAAAAGATGTGCCTGTGAGAGCTATAGAATCTTTCATCAATGAAAAAGTTCAAAAAGAGCAGATCAGTGTTTCCTATCAGAAAGGTTTAGTTGGGGCTATTAAGAAGCTATACGAATTGACACTTAACCAAAAGGTTCAGCTCGATTACTTATATCCCAAAAGATCGTTTTCTAAACTGCCCAAATTCTTTTCCAAAGAAGAAATTCGACAATTAATAGATAGTACCAACAATATTAAGCATAGAGCGATATTAATGACCATTTATAGCTGTGGCTTACGCCTAAGCGAATTGCTGAACCTCAAGATAGAAGTTATACGATCTTCTGAAAAGATTATCCGAATCAACCAAAGCAAAGGCAACAAAGACCGGATTGTATCCTTACCAGATAAATTACTGGATATTTTAAGAGATTATTATTTGGTTTATAAGCCTACAAACTACCTTTTTGAAGGAGAAAAAGGAAATCGATACAGTGAACGTAGCGTGCAACTTGTATTGAAAAAATCATTAGCTAATGCGAAAATAAAAACAGAAGGCACAGTACATACATTACGTCATTCGTACGCTACACATTTAATTCAATCTGGTATTGATGTCCGAATTGTTCAGGAACTGCTCGGTCATGAACACATAAAAACAACCATGATCTATACACACATTACCGATATTGATAAAAAGCGCACCCCTAGTCCACTTGATTTTTTATAAATTCTCCAAAAAAGCTTGACACGCATGATTTTATACAACCTATTCTATCTTAATATTGAGCTGAGAAACAAATATATTCTGTCCGAAATAAGTCCGAAAATAGCAAAAGCCACTGATAATCAGTGGCTTTTGTCAGGGTGGCAGGACTCGAACTTTTAATACACCTTTCGCGAGTTACAGCAAAATACGATTAATGAATATTATTAAATAAACTCTTCAACATAATTTTGAATTGTATTAATATAACAACACCCAAAACTGGGTGTAGTTTTGGGTGTTAATCTTGTAAATTATTGAATTTCAAGTTGTTTTGTGGAGCCGGAGGGATTCGAACCCTCGTCCAAACATAGTATGATTTACGCTTTCTACATGCTTAGCTTCTCTTTGATTGTCGGGAGAGGGAAGGTGAGTCGCTTACCTATACCGTTCTCCGTATTTGCTGAGTCTCGTCGGTGCTTAGCAAAATCACACTGACCAGTTCTATTGTTCGATGCCCCAAATGTTAAACCAAAGAACAGGATTTAACGGGACAAATAGCTATGTTAAGTCTAACTTAAGCAGCTAAGGCGTAGTTTTCTTCGCCAGTTATAAGTGTGAAAGTTCAGATTAAAGTGCTCTACTAACAACGCACTGCATGCTTACATAACCATCGCTATCCTGTCAATTCCGGTCGACCCCAAAATGATTATGGATTACAAAAGTACGTAAAATAATGGATTTAGTCAACTAAAAGCTATTTTACACGTCCTACACGAAAGATGATAGGAAAAATTACGCGACGAACTTCTACACTTCCCCAAGCTGCTCTCAAATCATCTTCAATTTGTGAGACGGGGTTATAGTTATTTTTGTCGATAAAGTGCTGAACTGCAGACCAGGTATTGAGGTAACCGATAAGATGTTCGAATTTCCACAATTTGATGTTGTTTATTTCAGGAGTTTCGAGTTCTCTATAAGGAAATGGAATTTGTTGATACTTATTTTCGATATGTTTATTTTCCCCATCCCAATATTCTCCAATAATATTTTTATAAAATTCCCTTATAATATCATCTATTTCTGGAGTAATATTGTTTAGTCCGTAGCCAATTATGGCAATAATACTATTAGGCTTGCCTACGCGTTTGACTTCTGCGTTAAATTTATCTACATCAAACCAATGTACCGCTTGTGCTACAGTAATAAGGTCAAAGGAATCGTCTGCAAAAGTAGTTTGTTCAGCGGGCTGAGCAGAATAACGAATGTTGCCTGCCTGAAAAGCATACTTCAGTTGCTGTTCGCTAATGTCCGTGGCCTCTACTTGTTCAAAATCTTTGGATAACTCTTGTGCCAATTGACCATTGCCTGTTCCGCAATCCCATGCAATACCTTTTTCATTCAGCAGCGGGTATAAAAAGTCAAATATAGCTTGGGGATAGTCCGGTCTATATTTGGCATATTGTGCAGGTGAAACTGAAAAATTGTCCTTCATGGTTTAATCACTTAGTTACTATAAAGTTAACTTATTTTTAGTCGTATTCCAAGACATCTTTAATCAGATATTGCCCATCTTGTTCGATCAAGACAATGTCTCTATCATATTCCACGTTGAATTCTTCATCACGAATTAGAGTTTTAAAAGTAATAGTTTGCTTTTCAGCATCAACATTTTTAGTAATCATTTCAGCTACTTGAATATTGCCCCAGTCTTGTCCAGATATCAAAAAACCAACCTGTGTAGGGTGTAGCTGAAGATTAAATTTATCTTTCCATTTTTTCTTGAATGCTACTTCAGTAAGACTTCCTTCTACGTCCAAATCAACGTTCATTGCGTCCATTTTGAATTCATAATACTCCGATGTTGTAATGGATTGCATATCCGTGTTGTTGCCATCAAAAAATTGAATAATCGTATTCCTTAACCACTCTTTAGCTCTATTAGTATCAATTGCGCTCACAGGGGTATTTTCCTTAATTAATGTGCTATCTAAACTAGAAGAGGAAACTAAATTAAAGGATGATTTAGGAGTTTGTTGACAGGAAAGAATTGTCAGAGAAAGGAAGAAAAGCAATGTTCTCATAATATAAGTTTATAGTTTAAATATACTAAAAAGAAAGTTGTGAGAATAAAAAAACAGGTGCTTAATCTGTGTTAAGCACCTGTAATGTTAAAGATAGATAGATTCGAATATTTTTTAACCAATTTTGAAGGAAGTCATTGTTAATGACCCTCCAATAGCTTGATCGTTGAAAATGTCAATATTTTCGTTTTTCTCTTGTAATCCTAATGCGTATAGCATAGGAATATAATGCTCTGGAGTAGGGATGGCTAATTCAAACTCCTTGCCTTGTTTATGATATTCAATCAAAGGGTGGTGGTTTCCCTCGCGAATATAATTTTTCATGGTTTCGTCTGCGTATTTCGCCCAGTTGTAAGCATATCCCGCACTATTAAGATGTTGCCACGCTACCATACGTAGGTTGTGTACTATGTTTCCACTTCCTACTATCAATACGCCCTTGCTACGTAATGCTGTTAATTCTTTAGCCAAATTGTAATGATAAATAGGAGGTTGGGTATAGTCTATACTCATTTGTATCACAGGTACATCAGCGTCAGGATATAAATGTTTGATAACAGACCATGCTCCGTGATCTAGGCCCCATTTATCATCTAAGTGGACATCTGTGGAAGTAATAATTTCTTTAGTTAATTTTGCGAGTTCGGGACTTCCTGGTGCAGGATATTGTACATCAAATAGTTCCTGCGGGAATCCACCAAAATCATGAATTGTTTGAGGCATATCCATTGCGGTAACATAAGTGCCGCGTGTTTCCCAATGCGCAGATACCACTAAAATAGCTTTAGGTTTTTCTATTTGTTTACCAATATTTCTAAATCCTTGAACAAATTCATTTTCCTCAATCGCATTCATTGGACTACCATGACCCAAGAAAAGGACAGGCATTTTACTGGTGTTTTCTAATTGAGTAGAAAAGTTGTGTAATTTACTAAGTTTATGAGCAGCACCGGATAGAGGAGCTGCTGCCGCAGCGGCTAAAAATTGTTTTCTATTTATTTCTTCTTGCATATAACTTCCTCAGTAGTTAATGCAAATTTCGATATAAATGAATAGTTGTAGGTATAACTTTTGGGAAAAAATGTTGTGATTTTAGGAAAGCAAGCTTTTCATCTCTTCTCGAAATTCTGACGGAGTTTGTCCAGATTTCTTCTTAAAGACATTAGTGAAATATGCTTTATCTTGATATCCAAGTTCAAAACCTATCTCAGCGATACTTTTATCGGTGCTGTACAAAAGTTTTTTCGCCTCAATAAGTTTACGTGTTTCTATAATCTCAGAAACTGGAAGATGTAAGATATGTCGAGTAATTGAATTTAAGGATTTACTACTCATAAATAATTTTTGTGCATAAAAATTTACGCCTTCAGGTCTTCTAAAATTCTCTTCCAATATCTGGAGAAATGTTTTGAAGGTTGTATTTTGATTATTTATGAGATTTTTATCGTCTACATATGTTTTTTTTCGTTCACTTTCTACAATAGTCAATAAGGCAGATAACAATTCTTTTATAATAGACAATTCGGGAGCCTTGCTGTTGTGTTCATCGTAAATAAGTTGACATAAAATATGAAGACGAGATGCAGCATTGTTGTCCGATAGTTGAAAATTGGCTTTGTCGTGATAATAATTATAAAGTTGAAAAGTGATTTCGGGAATAAATTCGCTTTTGAAACGTATTGCCCATCCTTCAAACTTATTATCTATTAGTTCAGGTTGTATTTTGTGAATTTTGCCTTTAGTCACAAATGCTACACACGGAGCATCTATTTGTTGGTTTTTGTAATCGATGAAATGACTTAATCTGCCCTTTAACACAATAATTAATTCTTCATAATCGTGTTGATGCGGATTATTTGGGTTATTAGTGATTTCTGACACTAAAAATTTGTCCACTTTGAAGATATTAAATAGTTCGTTCATATATAAAGATAGATTTTTGCGACTAATAAATCAAAAATTATCTATTGTTGTGAAATTTTGACATAAAATGATGTTTAATTTTCATAAATTTTGGTCTTAAATATCATTTTTAACATTTTTATTAACTGAAAAATGATAAAAAAATAATTTTTCTTTTGTTTTTGTCAAATTTTTGCATTTACTTTGGTTTAGAATTGAAAATTAACCAAAAATAATATGCAAACTAATCAAAAAAAATCCCCAGCTCCACTAATTGTTATAGCAATTTTAGTGATTTTGTGTTTATTCTTCCCTGGAGTGCCCGATGCGAGTAAAACTTACGAGTATAATGTAGGTGATATTGCATGGATGTTAGCTTCTACGGGTTTAGTTTTGATCATGACACCTGGTTTAGCTTACTTTTATGGTGGTATGGTTAAGAAAAAGAATGTTATTTCTACCATGTTGCAGAGCTTTATCTGTATGGCTGTTGTAGCTGTATTATGGGTAGTATTCGGTTTCTCGCTTGTTTTCGGAGAATCTATTGGCGGTGTAATCGGAAATCCTACAACATTCTTTATGTTTAATGGTGTTGTAGATGGCGAACCTTGGCCAGGAGCTCCAACAATTCCATTTACATTATTTGCGATGTATCAGTTGAAATTCGCAATTATTACTCCAGCTCTTATCACTGGTGCTGTAGCTGAGCGCATTAAATTTACATCATACGTATTATTCATTTGTTTATTCTTCATCTTTATCTACGCTCCATTAGCGCATGCTACATGGCATCCAGATGGGTTGTTGTGTCAATTAGGAGTTTTAGACTTCGCAGGTGGTACTGTAGTACACATGTCCGCAGGTTTGACAGCTTTGGCAGCAGCAATTTACATGAAGCATGGTAAAGAATTTAAAGAACATACTCCAGCACGTATCACTTATGTATTATTAGGTACAGGCTTACTATGGTTCGGTTGGTATGGTTTCAATGCAGGGTCAGCTTTCGGTGCTTCACAATTAGCTGCTACAGCATTAGCAACCACTTCTACAGCATCAGGTGCTGCAGCATTAACTTACATTTTCTTCGATGCAGCTAAAGGTATTAAGCCATCAGCAATGGGAGTGTGTATCGGTGTGGTAGTAGGTCTTGTAGCAATTACACCAGCGGCTGGATTCGTAACGGTGCCTCATTCCTTGATTATAGGTGCTGTAGCTGCGGTTATCAGTAGATTATGTATCGCTTGGAGAACTAAATCAAACTTAGATGATACATTAGATGTATTCCCAAGTCACGGTGTTGGTGGTATGGTAGGTATGATTTTGACAGGTGTTTTCGCACATAGCTCAATCAACGGTGCTGTTTCTACAAACGGTTTATACTATGGTGAGACAGGTTTGTTCGTAGCACACTTAATTGGCTTGGTAGGTGCAATCGTATTTACATTAGTACTTGCTTTCATCTTATTAAAAGTAGTAGATACTATATCTCCAATTCGTGTGAAAGAAGAAGACGAAGAAATTGGTCTTGATATCTCACAACATGGTGAAAAATTATAATTAGAAATCTTAATTAAGTTATTAATATAGAATAAAGAATCCCTCCTTAATATTATCTAAATTATGTTTTACTCGGCCTTGGTTAGGGCCGAGTAATTTTTTTGCTATAAAAATAATCGTTGTAGTAGTTGGAGTTTGTAATTTTTGTACCTTTGCATCATCAATTCAAACTATGAGTGACGCTATAAAACACGAGTGTGGTATCGCACTGATCAGATTATTAAAACCCCTCTCATATTATCAAGAAAAATATGGTACGCCTTACTACGGAATCAACAAATTGTATCTTCTTATGGAGAAACAACATAACCGTGGTCAAGATGGTGCGGGTATTGCTACAATCAAATTTGATGTAAAACCTGGAAATAGGTACATCAGCCGCTATCGCGCAATGGGATCTACCGCTGTAGCCGATATTTTTGAGTACGTTCAGAAGAAATTTGCTGCCGTTCAAAAAGCTTATCCTGCCGAATCGAAAGATACCCAATGGTTGAAAGACAATGTTAGTTTTACAGGTGAAGTATTATTAGGGCACTTGCGCTATGGTACGCACGGTAAAAATAGTATTGAAAGTTGCCACCCTTTTCTTCGTCAAAATAATTGGATGACTAGAAATCTGGTGGTTGCTGGTAACTTCAACATGACTAATGTGGATGAATTATTGCAACAATTGTATGATCTTGGTCAACATCCTAAAGAACAAGCGGATACGGTTACCGTATTAGAGAAAATAGGTCACTTCTTAGACGATGAAAATCAAGAACTATTTGATCAATTCAAAAAAGAAGGCTACTCTAACGTAGAGATTTCTTCTCAAATCGCTAAAAATCTTGATGTAGCTAAGATTTTGACGCGATCAGCTAAGACATGGGATGGGGGGTATACTATCGCAGGTATTATGGGACATGGTGATGCCTTTGTTATGCGGGATCCATCTGGTATTCGTCCAGCGTTCTATTATCAAGATGATGAGGTGTTGGTGGTAGCTTCAGAACGTCCTGTAATTCAAACGGCATTTAATATTCCTTTGAAAGCAGTAAAAGAAATCAAACCTGGTCATGCGCTTATCGCGAAAAAAGATGGTACAGTAACGGAAGAGATGTTCAGACAACCGACTGAACAAAAATCTTGTTCGTTCGAACGTATCTATTTTTCTCGTGGATCAGACGCGGATATTTATCAAGAACGTAAACAATTGGGTAAATTATTATGCCCTCAAGTTTTAGAACTTATCAATAACGACATAAAAAACACCGTATTTTCATTTATTCCTAATACAGCTGAAGTTTCTTACTACGGGATGATGGAAGGAATGAATAAATATGTGCGTGATTATCAAAAAGAAGTTCTTTTGAATCGTGATGAAAAGATTTCTGACGAAGAATTAAACGAAATCTTAAGTTTACATCCTCGATTTGAGAAATTGAACATCAAAGATGCAAAGTTACGTACTTTCATTACACAGGATGCGGATCGTCAGGATATGGTGCAGCACGTATATGATACTACGTATGGTATTGTACGTGATCATGAAGATACTATTGTGGCTATCGACGACTCAATCGTGCGAGGTACGACATTGAAACAATCTATTTTGACAATTTTAGATCGTCTTAATCCGAAAAAAATCATAATTGTTTCTTCTGCTCCGCAAATTAGATATCCAGATTGTTATGGTATTGATATGTCGCGTATGGGTGAGTTTGTGGCTTTTGAAGCGGCTATCAATTTATTGAAGAAAAATGGTATGTCGCATGTTATTGATGAGGTTTATCAAAAATGTTTAGCTTCAATTACATTACCAAAGGATGAAGTAGAAAATTATGTGAAAGCAATCTATGAGCCTTTTACGGATGAAGAAATTTCAAAAGAGATAGCACTTATAGTAAAACCACACAATCTCAAAGCTGATCTGGAAGTTATTTTCCAAACTTTAGATAATTTACATGTAGCATGTCCAAATCACAAAGGTGATTGGTATTTCTCGGGTGATTATCCTACTCCAGGTGGTAATAAAACTGTGAATAGAGCGTATATGAATTGGGTGGAAGGAAAGAATGTAAGAGCTTATTTCAGTAATTAATAAATCCTATATATTAAAATGAAAGCTAATCGAGTAATCGATTAGCTTTTTTTGTGATGAGTTTTCTTCGTTAAGATTATCGGACAGCTTCAATTGTATAGGTGAAGCTATCTGCTCGATAATAACCAATATTGTATTCAATGGGTTGGTTATTAATATCGTATACAAATCTTTTTCGTATTAATATGGGATCATTTGCCTTTATTTCTAATTTTTCAGCGATAAAGTCTCCAGCAAGCGAAGCAGATATTTCTTCTTTAGATGTTTTAGCGACAATATTAAAATCTTTTTCTAATATTTCATATAATGGACGATTAAAATTTTGCTGACACTCCATTGGGATAATCGGGTTGAAATAGGATATAAAATACACAAAGGGAAAGTCCGCATGACCTCGAACTCTTTCAAGTGTTAAGCATGAAGTGTTTTCATTTATTTGAAAAAAATTAGAAATTTCAGGTTTTGTTTTTTTTAAAGTAACGTGTAGTTCGTAATTTTTAATCTCTAGCCCTAGCATTTTCATTTCTTGTGAAAAACTAAGCCAGTTTTTTATCCCACCTAAAACACTTTTATTTGCTACCTTTGTTCCAACTCCTTTCTTACGTACCAACAATCCTTCGAATACCAATTTATTAATAGCTTGTCTAAGTGTGTTTCTTGATATCCCTAGTTTTTTGGATAGTTCTACTTCGTTAGGAAGTAGTTCGCCGTTTTTATACTCCTCTTTTTTAATTAATTGTCTTAAAATGTTCTCCGCTTGAGAATGTAATGGAACGGGATTGTTGTGATCTATCTTTAAGTTCATACGTATTGGATGATTGAATGTTCAAAAATATGAAAAATTGTTTGCATTACTTAATTATATATTTATATTTGAACAAAGTTTATATGTTCATACATACTGTAACCAATTAATTTTTACATTATATATCTATGAGAATCCCGAATTATAATCGATTTCCAAGTACAATTGTTGATGCTGAAGCTTATGTTGGCTGGAATTCATTGCATTTATTATTAGAGGAACTTATTCAAACAAACGGAAGTGTTGCTATTGAATTGTATCCTGGTGTAAATGAGTCTGCAGTAATTGATTTTTTAAAATCAATTAATCTTGGAGATGTAGTTGATGTACGTTCACTATACAAATATGAAAGTGAGATTAAAGCTATGACTGAAGTTTTTTTGACCGATGATGTTTTGTTCGGGTATATAAGTCCGTTGACTATAAACGATTATATTGATGGGCGTAAATTAAATCAATTTAAATCTATTAATAAAGAAGGTAGAAAATTAATCGTAGGGACAGGAGCTAGTGTTGTAGCGGACAAAGGAACACCTCTAGTGTATTTTGATCTAAGTCGTTGGGAGATTATTCAGCGATTTAGAAGAAATGAGACAGATGGTATCGGTGTTTTATCTAGAGATGAACCTTTTTCTTTTCAATATAAACGTGGATATTTTAATGATTGGAAAATTGCAGATAGATTAAAAGAAGAGTTGTTCTCAAGTGTGAGCTATTGGGTGGATACGCACAATCCTTTATATCCAGTAACAATTAGTCATAATAGTTTTATAACAGGTATCGAGAAAATTATAGAAGGACCATTTAGGGTAGTGCCATTTTTTGATGCTGCACCTTGGGGAGGGCAATGGATGAAAGAAAAGTTTGGATTACCTGAAGATAAGGAAAATTATGGATGGGGGTTTGACTGTGTGCCTGAAGAAAATAGTATTTTATTTGATTTTAATGGCGTAAAATATGAATTTCCTGCTGTAAACCTTGTTTTATTAAAAAGTAAAGAGCTTCTGGGTGAGCTTGTAGAGGCTCGATTTGGGAAAGATTTTCCAATACGATTTGATTTTTTAGACACTGTTGGTGGAGGTAATCTAAGTCTACAAGTGCATCCAACAATACATTTTTCGAAAGATCATTTTGGCTTACATTATACGCAAGACGAAAGTTATTATATAGTTGACGCTAAGCCTGGTTCAGAAGTGTATTTAGGATTGAAGGATTCAGTCAATGATGGCAAAGAAATGTTTGCTGAATTGGAATCAGCTCAATCCGGAAATACGGTCTTTAATGCCGAAAAGTTTGTTAATACTTTCAAAATCAAAAAACACGATCACTTTTTAATTCCAAGTGGTACTATACATTGTTCTGGAACTGATTCAGTCGTGTTAGAAATAAGCTCTACACCTAATTTATTCACTTTTAAGTTGTGGGACTGGGGGAGATTGGGGCTAGATGGTAAGCCAAGACCTATTAACATTGATAGAGGTAAAAAAGTAATTAATCTAAATTGTACGGAAGAGTATACAATAAACAATTTAATCAACAAAATTGAAAAAATAGCGCAAGGAGAAGGATGGATAGAAGAAAAGACTGGTCTTCATCCTAGTGAGTTTATAGAGGTGCGCCGTCATAAGTTCACATCTGTAGTGTCTCATCATACAGGTACTAGTGTCAATGTCTTGAATTTAGTGGAAGGGGAGGAAATTATTGTAGAGAGTCCAACTAATTCATTCGCACCATACATTGTGCATTACGGTGAAACATTTATCATTCCAGCTTCAATCGGTGCATATACCATTCGACCATATGGTGTAGCAAATGGAACAGAGTGTATTACAGTAAAAGCTTTTGTACGTGTCTAATCTTGCTGCTTATGAATAGTTCAAAATCCATAAAATCTTCGTTAGTAGTTTTGATGCTCTGCTTTTTTACAATGGGTATTGTAGATTTAGTTGGTGTCGCGACAAATTTTATTAAGAAAGATTTTAATCTTAACAACTTAACAGCAAGCCTTATACCGATGATGGTATTTTTATGGTTTGCAATTTTTTCAATTCCTTCTGCCGTTGTTATGGATAGCATTGGAAGAAAAAATACAGTTTTAATTTCTATAATTATTACATCTATAGCCCTAATCATACCATATATATGGTATGATTTTACTTTTTTATTAATTTCTTTTGCTTTAGTAGGGATAGCTAATACATTTCTTCAAGTTTCTTTAAATCCTTTAGTAAGTAATGTGGTTGCCGAGCAGAATTTGGCAAGTACATTGACTTTTGGACAATTTGTGAAGGCTATTGCATCTTTTACAGGTCCTATTTTGGCTAGTTTTTTCTCTTCTCAATATGGTGATTGGACTTTTGTTCTGTTTGTATATTCAATTTTTTCTATTGCTTGTTCGATTTTGCTTTATAATACATCGATAATTGAACAAAAAGAATTGTCAACTAATCAACGGGTTACATTTTCAAATACTTTTGTTCTCCTAAAATCTTCATTTGTTGCATTATCATTTTTTGGAATTCTAGTTATTGTTGGTATTGATGTATGTATGAATACCAATATTGCACTTCTTCTCAGCGAAAAATTAGATTTACCTGTGCAACAAGGTGCGTATGGTATAAGTATTTATTTTGCAGCCAAGACCTTAGGAGCATTTGTGGGAGCATTCGTCTTATTAAAAATACATAGTACAACTTTCTTAAAATGGAGTATGCTTTCAGCATTCCTTGGATTCTTTTTATTGATCGGTACATCCTCTGCAATGTTACTTTATTTTGGTACTGCACTTATTGGGTTTAGTTGCGCAAATGTGTTTTCCATCATTTTTTCGAATGTGCTTAATTATAATAAACTCAGAGCTAATGAGCTATCATCACTAATGATTATGGGAGTGGCTGGTGGTGCAATTATCACTCCAATTGCTGGATATTTATCTACCCAATTTGGATTGTGGGCAGCATTCATATTGATGTTTCTATGTGCATGTTACTTATTGTCCTTATCAATTTTTTTATATAAAAAGACAGACGTATGAAGCCATTAGAGGACAGAATAGTAATGACTTTGGATGCGGGAGGAACCAATTTTGTTTTTTCTGCGATTCAAAATTATGAAGTTATAACACCTGTGGTGACGGTACCTTCATTTTCAGAAAATCTAGAGAAATGTTTAGCGCAGATAGTTGAGGGATTTAAAACTATTGAGGGGATGTTACCGAATTCTCCAGTAGCTATAAGTTTTGCATTCCCAGGTCCAGCAGATTATACTAATGGCATAATTGGAGACCTGCCTAATATGAAGGCATTCAAAGGAGGAATTCCATTGGGACCATATCTAGAATCAATATTTGGTGTGCCAGTTTACATTAATAATGATGGAAATTTATTTGCTTATGGTGAGGCCTTATGTGGTGCATTACCGATTATAAACAAGAGGCTTAGAGATGCTAAGGTCAATAAGCAGTATAAGAATGTAATAGGTTTGACATTCGGTACAGGTTTTGGATCGGGGGTAGTAATCGATGGAAAATTGTTAACAGGAGATAATGACTGCGGGGGAGATGTCTGGGTGTTTCGAAATAAATTATTTCCAAATAAAATTGTAGAAGAGAGTGTGAGTGCCCGAGCTGTAATATCCGAGTACAATAAAATGTCTACTGTTAAAAATTTTAATTTAACACCCAAAGATATTTATTTGATTGCTGAAGGCGAGTTAGATGGAGATATGGAGGCTGCAAAAATGAGTTTTAGTAAACTGGGGGAAGCTGCTGGGGATGCGATTGCACATTTAATAACCTGTATTGATGGTATCATCGTTTTAGGTGGAGGACTTATGAAAGCCTATAAATATATTTTTCAATCATTATTGCGCGAACTGGATTCCTCTTTAGAACTAAACGATAATAAGAGTGCACCTCGATTGCAAATGGAGGTTTTAGATTATGAAAATACCAGTGATTTTGATTTTCTTTTAAAGAATCAAAAGAAAATTATAATACCACATTCGAATAAAGAGATACCTTACAACCCTATAAAAACAACATTTATTATGAAAACCAAATTAGGTACAAGTGCATCTATATCACTTGGTGCTTATGCGTATGCACTGCATATGTTGAAGCAGTAGCCTATTGAATTGTAAACAATAAAATTATGATCGAATGAAAGATTTGTTACCAATTAAACGAAACTGGTACAGAAATCCCAATCTCTGTACCTTCCAGAAAAATGTAAAATATTATATTGCATTTTGTATCACATTTCTGCTATTAAATTTGAATTTATCGGCTCAGACGGATTCTCATTTATTGCAAGGTGTAATTGTGAATAGTGTAAATGATCCGATAAGTGGTGCCACATTAAAAACATCAAATGGAATCACCACGGTGTCGGATATAAAAGGCAATTTTAGAATTGAACTTCCAAGTAGCAATTCCAGCATTACTATCACACACGTTAGCTATGACACAAAAGTTATTAATGTCAAAGGAGAAAAATTTTTACAAATAGTATTAGAATCTAACGAAAATACATTAGATGAGGTGGTAGTGGTTGGATATGGAACACAGAAAAAATCAAATGTCACTGGTGCAATATCTTCGGTAAATGTAAAGGAATTAGAGAATAAGCCAGTTATCAATGTGGTTGAAGCATTGCAAGGTACTACCCCAGGGTTAACTATTCAACAAAGCACCTCCCAGCCTGGTAGTCGTCCTGCAATCAATGTTAGGGGGATCAATACCTTAAATAATAATGATCCAATGGTAATTATTGATGGTATAATAGGAGATGTTCAGAATGTAAATATGTCTGATATCGAAAATATCTCTATACTAAAGGATGCGTCATCAGCTGCGATTTATGGATCCAGAGCAGCTAACGGGGTAATTTTGATTACGACGAAGCGAGGAAATAAAGATTCTTCTACCATTCGCTATAATTTTAACCTAGCCAGTCAAACTCCTACTTTTTTACCCAATATAGTAGAACCTTGGGTGTATGCTGAAATGAGAAATGAAGCATTATTTAATTCTGGACGTCCAGTTCAATTTAGTGCTGGCCAGATAATGGATTTTAAACAAAATTATCCGAATACAAATTGGATGAAAGAAATCTATAAAGAAAAATCACCACAATCAGCACATGATCTATCTATTTTAGGAGGAAATAACAAAACGACATACTTAATTTCTGGAGCTTATACACAACAAGAAAGTATGATGCAAGGTCCAGATTATGGATTGGATCGTGCTAATTTCAGATCCAATGTAGAAACGGAAGTAAGCGATAGATTCAAGATTAACCTATTAGCTTCTTATGCACGTAATACCATAAAGGATCATGCGTATTGGACAGAGTGGATTATTGAGCAAGCTACACGCATGCCATCTATCTACCCAATTGTCAATCCAGATGGTAGCTATAATTACCCTAGCGGGAGTAATTCTAATTCTTTAGCTAGGTTAGAAAAGGGAGGATTGCGTTCCACTGCAAATGATGATTTGTCTGGAATTGTAAATGCTGAGTTTAAAATCCTAGATGGCTTAACGTTGAAAGGAATGTTGGGAAGCCAATTGTATTATAATAGACTGAAAGAAAATAGATCCGCAATACCGGGTTCTGGAGATTCAGAAAATAGAAGTACAAATAGTTTTCAAAAGATCCAAAATATCACTTCAAATTTATTATTGAATTATGCCAAATCATGGGAAAATCATACGCTAAGTGCTTTAGGTGGTTTTAGTTATGAGGGAGGAACAGATAATCGCTTCGAAACATTCAGAATAAAGGATAGTGATGATTTTGATATCATGGGCGGATTACAAACAACGAATACAGGGAATCAAGAATGGCAATCGGAATGGTCTATATATTCATTTTTGATGCGTGTTAACTACGATTTTGCGAACAAATATATGTTCGAATTTAATATCAGAGATGACATATCATCTAAATTCAGAAAGGGGAACCGATCTGCATGGTTTCCTTCGATGTCTGCAGGATGGCGAATATCCGAAGAAAAATTTTATGCTGAAGGATTGAAAAATATCCTTCCATCTCTTAAATTGAGGTCATCTTGGGGTTTGGTTGGAAATAATCGTATAGCGGACTATCAGTATCAAGCTACAGTAAATGTAGTACAAGGTTATAATTTCGGAGATACTATGTTCCCAGTGTCATCTTTTGATGCAGTAAATCCAGATTTAAGATGGGAAACAACGAGTATGTTCAATATTGGTGCGGATATAGGATTATTAAACAACAGTCTTAATTTGACTGCTGAATATTATGTAAATGATACATATGATATATTAATCGCAATACCGGTTCCGAGTCTATACGGTGCAGGAGCACCGATTCAAAATGCAGGTAAGGTACAAAATAAAGGATGGGAGTTTTCTGCAAGGTATTTATTTAATACAGGAAATGTAAATCATACGGTATCAGCAAATATTTCGGATAGCAGAAACGAGGTTATTGATATAAAAGGAACAGAATGGATTAGTGGTTTCGATGTCAATACCATTGTTCGTGAGGGGTATCCAATTCATTCATACTATGCATATCGTGCAAATGGATTTTTTCAAAATGATGAAGAAGTAGCGAATGGTCCACATTTAAGTGGTGTTACACCTAAACCAGGAGATATTCGTTACATTGATAAAAATGGGGATGGTATTATTAAAGAAGATGATGATCGATTCATTTTAGGAAATAGATTTCCGAGAATATTATATGGCTTGAACTATGCGGCAAATTGGAAGGGATTAGATTTTTCTATGTTTTGGCAAGGAGTAGGACAAAGAAATGTTTGGATGCGTGGTGAGTCAGTAGAAGCGTTTCACAATAACAATGAAGGTCCTGTATTTGATTTCCATTTAGATCGTTGGACTCCTCTGAATCCGAATGCAACCTATCCTAGGTTGACAATTGGAGCTGAATCTGCAAATAATGCAACTAAATCTAGTTTTTGGATTGATAATGCTGCTTATTTGAGATTGAAAAATATTCAACTAGGTTATACACTTCCTACTATCTGGTCGAATAAGATATCTTTAAAATCACTGCGAATTTATTCGAGTGTCCAAAATGCATTCACTATTACTCAAATGAAAGGTGGTTGGGATCCTGAAGCATCCGATGGTTCAGGAAGAATTTACCCAGTCAATCGCACATTTTCTATGGGGTTAAATGTTAATTTTTAATTTTCTACATCATGAACAGAAAAAGGATATTTTACGCTATACTATCAATTGTGTCTGCTACCATGATATCATCATGCAACAAGTTGGATCTTACACCACATGATAGAACTACAGATGTTGAGTATTGGAATAATCCGGAATCAGCATTTTATATGGTAAACAAATGTTACCAAGGTTTGAATAATGCATATGAAGTACTATATGCAGATGCTATGACAGATAATGCGTATACTAAAGTCACAAATAGTTATAATCAATATATAGGCAACGGTACATATTCTACAGCTGATGGTTACGTGCATTCCGTTTGGTCTAGCAGATATAATGGTATCCATCAGTGTAATCAGTTGTTAAATAATATTGATTTAGTACCTGATTTAACGGAAGAGTTAAGAAACAGATATCGAGGTGAAGCTCTATTTATTAGAGCGTATCACTATTTCGAGCTGTATAGCAAATTTGGCGATATACCATACTTCACGAATCTGATATCGATTGAGGAGTCAAAAAATATAAGCCGAACTCCGAAAGCGACAGTTGTTAATAATGTTATAGAGGATTTAAACGAAATTATCAACAATAATTATTTACCAGCAAATTATGATGCACAAAATAAAGGAAGAGTCACACGTTGGGCGGCAATGAGTTTAAAAGCTCGCATACTTATGTTTGAAGGTGATGGTAGATATAATGAAGTATTAGATCTTACGAATAAAATCATCAATGAAGGGGGCTTTATACTGCATACGAATTACGAAAACATGTTCACTATCGAACATGAAAATAATAGTGAAGTTATACTTGACGTTCAATATAAATCAGTAGATAGAGAGCATCAAGTGCAGTATCATTTTTTGCCGCCATCGTTAGGTGGATATTCGCAATTGTCACCTCTTCAATCATTGGTTGATAATTACATTACACTAGACGGTTATGACATTGAGGATGCACCAAATTCAAGTTATAATCCTTCAAATCCATATGAAAATAGAGATCCTCGTTTAGCGGCTACCATTATGTATACTGGGAATTCTTATACACTTGAAGACGGATCTCAACATGTTGTAGACGGTAGGGAAGGGGCTGCGCCAGATGGATTTGGATATTCTTCGGACGCCTCTGCTACGGGTTATTATTTTAAAAAATATTGGGATAATAAGTATCGTTCAAATCTTAATTCTGGCTTAAATATTATATTAATACGTTATGCGGATATTTTATTAATGCATGCGGAGGCTTTAATAGAATCAGGAGGAATGAATGCTACTGAATGGAATAGAACGATTAGAGCTTTACGTGTAAGAGCTGGATTTACAGATACGAATGCACTTGAGTTTCCAAGTTCAGCTGATTTGCGCAAAATTATTAGACAGGAAAGAAGGAGTGAGTTAGCATTTGAGGGATTACGCCACAAAGATATTATACGTTGGAAAATTGCGGATCAAGTATTGAATGGGTGGGCTCATGGTATATTTACTGGTGATGCTGTAGGTACAGATAATGGTTTCGTACGTGTTGAAGAGAGGACTTTTGATGCAGCAAAACATTACCTATGGCCTATCCCACAATCGGAAAGAGATTTAAATAAGAATTTAACTCAAAATCCTCAATGGTAATTCTAACATGATTAAAATTATGAAAAACTTATTTATATGTATACTAGTAGTTTTTATGACAGCAGGTTGTGAGAAAAACTATGAATTGGGCACTGCATTTAATGTGCCATTGACATTAAATTCTCCAAATAAGGTTGTAATTGATGTGACGTCTTCTGAGCATATTGATTTGACATGGGAAGGTGGCGGCGCTGAGGACGGATCATATGTGCTTTACGAAGTTGAATTCTATAAAAAAGGTGGTAATATGAATGAACCAGTGGAAGTCATTCAGAGTGATTTGGGTGCACTTCCAAAACTGACTATTACGCATGCAATATTAAATGCTGTCGCTCGAAAGGCAGGAATAGCTCCGGGAGAAAGTGGGGTTGTTAGTTGGACTGTAACATCTTCCAAAGCGGGGGTAGTTAAAGCTTCTAAAGTATTTAGAGATATTGAAATAGTGAGAGGCGAAGGTATTGATAATATGCCCCAATCTCTTTATTTGCACGGTGAAGCTAATGAAAGTCAAGGAGCAACTGGTTCATTATTCCGTAAAGCAAAAGATGGCGTGTATGTCATATATACAAAAATTTCGGGTAATGGTGTGGTTTCATTAAAAGGGCAATCTGACGTAGAATCGTATGATTACATGATAGAAGATGGTAAATTAAAAGAAGGTGTAGGTTCATTAAATTTGACCCCAAATATTAACCCATATCGTATTACAGTAGATTTTAATACATTATCTGTAAAATCTGAAATTATTTCAAATGTTAGATGTATTTGGGGAGCAACATATGAGGTTATTGGTAATCTGGAATATATTGGCGAAGGAAAATTTTCTGCACCTAATAGGTTAATCCAATTTATTGACCCAAGTAATCCAGCTACTAATCCACCAAGTTGGTTATCTTGGATAGAGGAAAGGTATTATTTCATAGCATCAATTGATGGCGTAGACAAATGCTGGGGTAGAAATGATGGAATAAGTCCAGAACGTCCTACTGGAGGAGAAGCCTTGTCATTTTATGAAATTGGAGAGTATAATTGGAGCCAATGGGATCATCTATGGAAAATGAGTGGTAGTCTTAATATGAAGAGAGCGACCATATCTATCAATACAAATAAGGAAAATTTAATGGTCCATGAATTTACTAACATTACAAATCCTTAATATAAATTCTTATGGGAGTATTTAAGAGAATTTCAATCCTATTTTCGCTATTCATTTTGTATTCTTGCGATGATGGATCTGAAAGATTTGAAGAGCCTGGAGGGGGAAGTGTACTTCCTCCTATAGCGATAAATAGTGCCGAGCGTGCAATGGAAATCTTTGGTTTAATTAATCAATATTATAAAGCAGGAGATTTGTTCAAAGAAAATTATCCAGCTCAGCAAGGAGATGCGACATATTCATTCTTATGGCCGTATGACGCTGTGGTAAGCGGTGCAGCTCAGTTACATAAAATTGGTTATAATGTTAATTATAAACATGTTGTAAATGGGTTCGAAAAATACTATACACAAACCGCACACAATAATAATATAGGTGCATACGGTTCATCAACTAATGGTAATTTTGGTGGTGGCACTCGCTTTTATGATGACAATTCTATAGTTGGTATAAATCTTCTTGATGCGTATGAATTGACCAATGATCCAATATATTTAGAGCGAGCTGCTAGAATTATTCCCTTTCTTGAAAGTGGAGTCGATACCAAATTGGGAGGAGCTTTGTGGTGGAATGAAGATTATAGATACAATTCTGCTCAAACTGATGCAAATAAACCAACCTGTTCCAATGGTTATGCGACTTTATTCTTGCTTAAATATTATGAAGTATGTCCAGATTCTGAAAAAGAAAAAATCTTAGGTTTCGCAAAATCATTATACGCATGGTTGCGCGAAAATTTATATGACTCATCTTCGAAATGTTATTGGAATGATAAAAATGCAAATGGTACAATCAATACACGTTTATGGACTTATAATGCTGCTGTGATGATTCAGAATGGTATAAGATTGCATGATATCACAGGGGATAATGAGTATCTAAATCAGGCTAAAATTACTGCACAAGGAGCTTATGACTATTTTGTGAAAAATAGAAATGGTGTACTGTCTTATACAGATACTGATCCATGGTTCCATACCAAATTGCTGTTGGCGTATATTGATTTAAGTCCGTATGATCAAAAAGCGAAAACCTTTATAAACACCTATTATAACTTTATTAATCATGGTTATGAAAAGGCAAGAACAGAAATTGGGTTTTTCTATGAGGATTGGACTGGTGGAAATCGAGGACGATATTATTCATTATTAATGCAAGGAGCAGTAGTAGAA
The DNA here is from genome assembly GCF_011043515.1 of Sphingobacterium sp. SGL-16. Lineage (NCBI taxonomy): Bacteria > Pseudomonadati > Bacteroidota > Sphingobacteriia > Sphingobacteriales > Sphingobacteriaceae > Sphingobacterium > Sphingobacterium sp. SGL-16. The sequence continues at coordinate 46,613 of NZ_JAAKGQ010000027.1, forward strand.
GCATATGGTGCTTTAGCTAATTATAGGGGTGATAAAATTAATTAGGAACATGAGAAATATTTTGTTATTCCTGCTTGTAATAATCTCAATTGGACTTTACGGCCAGAAACAAAACAATAATAATACTAATATAAAGCGAGGAGAGGAGCTCTTTAATATCGTTTGGGAGAAGTTTCGTGTGCCACAATATGGGCTTTTTGCTGAATATTACCCAAATTCTCATAAACCTAGTTTGACATATTTTCATCAACAGGATAAACAAGCTAAGGAGGTGTCCTTTTTATGGCCTATGAGTGGAGTGTTCTCATCTGTTAATATTCTTTTGGAAGTAGATAGTGCTAAATATCGACCTTATTTGGATTCTATGGTTTATGCTGTTGAGCTTTATTTAGACACTACACGATTTCCTAAAGGGTATCAAGCTTATCCATCACAATTTGAGAAAGTAGATCGGTACTATGATGATAATGGACTTGTTGGTATTGACTATGTAGATGCATATATGTTAACCAATAATGAAAAATATTTGACTAAAGCAAAAGAAGTTATGGCTTTTATAGAAAGTGGATGGTCAGATGATTTAGGTGGAGGCGCAACTTGGCTTGAGGGAGTAAGAGACCAAAAGCCAGCATGTACCAATGGTAAGGCCACTGTATTAGCATTGAAATTATATAATTCAACGCAAGATACACGGTATCTAAATTATGGATTGAAATCATACAATTGGATGATGTCCACTTTGCTTGACGATTCTTTACATATAATATGGAATTCTTTATTGACAAAAGATCAAATAACAAGTCAAGTTCAAAAGCATCCGTATACCTATAATACAGGAACTATGATTCAATCTGCAGTTCATTTATATAAAGTTACTAGTAATGAAAAATATCTTAGGGATGCTCAAAAGATGGCAGAAGGGGCTTATAATTTCTTTTTCGAACGATTAGATAATGGTATTCCACTGGTAAAAGATATTCCATGGTTTACAGTTGTGTTGTACAGAGGATTTGAAGATTTGTACCTAATCGATAAAGATCCGAAATATATTAATACCATCAGGGAATGTTTAGACTGGGCATGGGACCATGCAAGAGATGCAGAAGGCTTACCATATCGAGACTGGACTGGACGAAATAAAAACGAAAATAAAAATCCAAAATGGTTATTAGATGCATCATGCATGATAGAATTATATACAAGAGTTGGTATTTTAGAAAATCTAAATTTGAAAAGCAAATAATGAAAAAATTAAACGTATTCTTAACCTTATTAATCGTCCTATTACTAGCGCAAGCATGTACAAGTTCAAAAGAAAACAATTTCAAATTAAATGAATATGTAAATCCAAATATAGGAAGTGTGCATAGCAGATGGTTTTTCTACACCCCTGGTGCTGTACCGTTTGGAATGGCTAAACTCGGGCCGTCAACAAATGGATCATATGGAAATGCAAATGGATGGGAAGCTGTGGGATATGAAGATGGACACCAATCAATAGAAGGTTTTGCTTGTTTTCATGAATTCCAAATTGGAGGAGTAATGTTAATGCCAATAGTAGGTGAGTTAAAAACTAATCCAGGTTCATTAGACAAACCTGATGAGGGCTATAGATCGCCATTTAAAAAGGAAAATGAATATGCGACTTCTGGTTTTTATAAGGTAATGCTGGAGAAGTATAAAACCTCAGTTGAACTAACGGCTACGGATAGAGTAGGGTTTCAAAAATATATCTTTCCAAAATCAGATAGTTCATATGTATTATTTGACATAGGGAATAAATTGGGAGAAAGCGGTGAAGTTGTAGATGCTTATATAAAACAAGTTGATGAGACGACGATTGAAGGCTATGTCGTTACTAAGCCCGAGTATGTTAAGAAATATCAGCCTGAGGCAACTATAAAAATGTTTTTTTATACTAAAATTAATAAACCAGCTATAAGTGTAAATACGTTCTTTAGAGATAAAGCGATTACTAATGAAAGCAGTATACAAGGTGTTGGTGCATGTTTAGCAGTCAACTTCGAAACAGAAGAAAATGAAGAAGTCGTTGTCAAAATAGGTCAATCATATACCTCTATCGAGAATGCAAAAAACAACTATGAATATGAAGCACAAGATTTAAATTTCGAAGATGCCAAGGAGAAATCGTTAAATCGTTGGAATGAAATGCTAGGCCGATTAAAAGTTGAAGGTGGAGAATATAATGATCGAGTGAAGTTCTATACGGGATTATACCATGCGCTATTAGGCAGAGGACTAGTTAATGATGTAAACGGTGCTTACCCAAGGAATGATGGTGAAGTAGCATATATTAATTTAAAAAATAACAAGCCAGAGCATAATTATTACAACACGGATGCTATTTGGGGGGGATTTTGGAATTTAACACAATTGTGGGCTTTAGCATATCCAGAGTATTATTCAGATTGGGTAAAAAGTCAACTTTTAGTGTATCAAGAAACTGGTTGGCTAGGAGACGGAGTGGCTAATGGGAAATATGTATCAGGTGTTGGTACAAACTTCACAAGTTTGGCAATCGCATCAGCTTACAATGTAGGTATTAGAGATTTTGATTATAACTTAGGATATGAGGCATCATTTAAAAACGAAGTTCAAGGGCATAATAGACCAACTGGGGCTGGTAAATTGGATGTAGATGCTTTCGTAAAGAGAGGGTATTGTCCTTATATTCCTAGCGATGACTATTTTATTACTAAGCAGGATGAAGGATCTGTATTTGGAGCTTCTCATACCATGGAATATTCTTTTAGTAGTTACGCTGTTGCGCAATTTGCTAAACATTTAAATAAGGAAGATGATTATATTAAACTGTCTAAATTAGCATGTAATTGGGAAAACCTATTTGATGCTGAAACTGAGCTTATAAGACCTAAGTTATTGGATGGGTCTTTCTTAAAGGATTTTGATCCAATGGCTCCATGGACTGGCTTCCAAGAAGGCAATGCGATTCAATATACATTCTATGTACCTCACGATCCAAAGAAATTGATTGAGAAAGTAGGTTATGACGTGTTCAATACGCGTCTTGATAGTATATTTATTGTTTCTCAAAAAAATGTATTTGGAGGTGGTACCACAGTAGATGCTTTCGCTGGTATTCATGCTGCGTATAATCATGGAAATCAACCAAATCTTCATATTTCATGGTTATTTAATTACTCTGGAAAACCTTACCTTACACAAAAATGGGTTCGTGCAATATGTAATGAATTCTATGGTGTAGATGGTTTACACGGATATGGATATGGTCAAGATGAAGATCAAGGACAATTAGGAGCTTGGTATGTAATGGCTAGTATGGGATTGTTCGATGTGGGAGGTTTGTCGGCTATTAATCCTACACTCCAATTAGCAAGTCCACTATTTGACCGTATAGAAATTCAGTTAAACAAAAACTATTACAAAGGTGATAAATTTGTTATTAACGTTGAGAACAACGCTGCAAATAATATGTATTTAGAGTCTATCTCTTTAAATGGAAATTCACAAAACTCTATTGCAATCCCTTTTTCTGCAATTGTTGATGGAGGCAATGTTGCTTTGAAATTGAGTGATAAGCCTAATAATAACTTAGTATTGTAATATATAATGTTTTACCTGAATAAAATGAAAGCTAATCGATTAATCGATTAGCTTTTTTTATATAATATTTGATAACTAAATTGTCTTTCTAACTCAAACTTAGAAGTTTGAGGTTTTGTTAGGTAATTAATCTTCGATTACCACATAATCATCTCCATCATAAAGCCATTCTTCGGTATGAATTGGGACGATTTCCAAATTTGTGATTTCTAAATCTTTAATCATATTCAAAATTTTTATTAATCAAATATAGAAAGTGATTGTTAGCTTGACGTTATTTAGATGTTAAGTTTTGATTACCTGTTTTTAGCTTAAAATCTTTCCATCCACGTAAAACCAAACGTTTTGAACCTGTTTGAAATTTGACTTTTCGTGATGTATTTGAACATTCATGTTGCTGTCCAAATAATGTGCTTTGAAGTCTACAGTATTCGTGGTGGCTTTAATTACTTCCAATTGCAGCCATTTACTTTCTCTTGCCCAGGATTCAATGTCTTTTTTGTTTTGAAATCTACGCGTGCTAGGGTCAAAGGTATTATAAATAAAATCAATGTCATGAACGACAAAAGCAGCGTAACGAGCGCACATAAGTTGCTCTGCGGATTCAGCTTTTTTATAGTCTTGGTGTATGAGAGAACAGCATTCTTCATAAATTTTATTGCTACCACAGGGACATAATTGTTGTTGATTCATTGTCATAAAATTTCATGCAAACTTACATTTTCTTGTTCAAAAGCACATCCTGATATAAGAGTATATTTATAATAAAAATGTGACAAACTATTTTTACTAAAAATGCGTTCTACTATAAAAATCATACGATATGGCGTCATTGAAAAATGAAATTATTGGTTCTTGGAAGTTGCTATCTTACATAGAAATTCCAGTGGGGGGAGAGGAATATCTGTTTCCTTTGGGTAAGAATCCAAAAGGTATTTTAATATTCAGTCCAGATGGTTATATGTCGGTTCAAATTTCGGTCAAAAATCCTGTTAAATATAATACTGATGATAGATATTCCGTGACTGATGAATTGATAGCCTCGCGGGCTAAAGAATATATTGGTTTTACGGGAAAATATACGGTTGATAATGTGCTTTGTAATGTAATTTATCATATCGAAACTTCTTTAAATCCTAATTGGGAAGGATTAAAACAAGTTCGAAAAATGGATTTTGAAGCAGATATTTTATATCAGAAATCAGTAGAACCGATTATATCTAATGGACAAAAGGTACATGCATATATGACTTGGCAAAGGATTCAAAAAGAAATAGATGTAGAGCGAATAGGTGAGGAGTTAGAAGAGTCCTACTAAAAAAGAAAGGGTTGGTTTTAAACGAGGGCACTGAAAAAGTCCCCTTTTATATTGGGCCA
>NZ_JAAKGQ010000028.1:0-50006 GCF_011043515.1 Sphingobacterium sp. SGL-16
GGTTGATGTATGAGAGGTTGGACTTGCTAGGTGTTCTGGAGATGCCCATATGGCTCATGTTTCCTGTAGTACTACGAAGCCCATTAGAAATATCACGAACGGAATCAGCTGAGGAAAGATGGCAGAAAAGCATACTTACAAAGTGTGTCCAACTATTAATTCCTTTATGGTGTTTATCGGAATGATATTGTTGAACTAATTTGTTAAAAATATTGCGATCTACTAGTCCTAATATCTGAGAAAATACGTTTATATTTACCATGGCGGTGATGGAATTTTAGCGAATTAAATATAGCAATCCCTGCTATATAAATACACCGCCATTTTTTCCCTTATTTTGGACACTACTGATTGATTATCAATAAAGTAGTAGGTATATAGAAATTAAAAAAACCGAATTTACCACCATCTTTGCTCTCAATATGAAGCATATCATCTAAATAAAATTGAATCACGATGAAACCAAAAAAGGCTCAACAAAACTGTTGAGCCTTTTAAAATATATTACAATATTGCTTTTATTATGCCTTTACCATGCTAACGAAATCGTCAAATAAATAACGAGAATCGTGAGGACCTGGAGATGATTCTGGGTGGTATTGTACTGAGAAAGCTTTTTTACCTTTCACACGGATACCTTCAATAGAATTATCATTCAAATTGATATGTGTTACTTCGATATTATCTGAGTCCTCAATATCCTCTCTTACTACCCCGAAACCGTGATTTTGAGAAGTAATTTCGCAACGGTTAGCAATGATATTTTTTACTGGGTGGTTGATACCACGGTGACCGTTAAACATTTTCTCCGTACGGATACCGTTAGCTAATGCTAAGATTTGGTGACCTAAACAGATACCAAACATTGGTTTGTCAGCAGCTAAGATTTCTTTTACCGTGTTGATCGCGTAATCCATTGCAGATGGATCACCAGGACCATTAGAAATAAAGTAACCATCAGCCCCCCAAGCTTCCATTTCTGCGAAAGAAGTTTTTGCTGGGAATACTTTAGCATATACTTGACGTGCATCAAAGTTTCTTAAGATATTGCGTTTGATACCTAAATCCAAAACCGCAATACGAACTGCAGCATCTTCATCCCCATAGAAGTAAGGTTCAGTAGTGGTTACTGTAGAAGACAATTCCAATCCGGCCATCGAAGGAACTTTCGCCAACTCAGCTTTCAATGATTCTGCATCCAAATTCTCCGAAGAAATGATAGCATTCATCGCTCCTTTGTCACGGATATGACGAACTAAAGAACGTGTGTCGATATCGGAGATACCTACCAAATTTTCTTCTTCAAAATAAGTCTGAATAGAACTGTCAGCCATTTTACGGCTATAATTAATGTTATAGTTTTTACAAACTAATCCAGCAATTTGAATTTTTTTAGATTCAGTATCATCTTCGTCAATACCATAGTTACCAATATGTGCATTGGTTGTCACCATGATTTGTCCATAATACGAAGGGTCTGTGAAGATTTCTTGATAACCTGTTGTACCTGTATTAAAACAAATTTCACCAGTAGTTGTTCCTATTTTTCCGGCAGCTTTACCGTGAAAAACAGTACCATCTTCTAAAACTAAAATTGCGGGTAATTTACTGTAGCTGGTCATTATTTATATTGTAAAAATAAATTATTCATTTTGTAGTGTATGTAACTTCTGACGATTAGACACAAAAAAAGCCCAAATGGGCTAAACGTATCAAAAATATGATATTTCAATGATAACATTGAAGTTGATTGCACTAATTACTGGGTCAAAAGTATCAAATTTCACGGGAGACAAAGGTACAACAAAAAAGTAAAAATTAAAAAGTAAAAAGCGAAAAATCACCTTTTATCTTATTTAATTAAAAATCGTCTTCAATAATCTCTTGCACCCTTCCAATTTGCCCATCTGTCAAACGTACTTTTATGCCACGATGATGAAATGCTGCGGATGTCAACAAATCTTTTACTATTCCTTCCGTCAATATCCCTGTGCGCTGGTCTTTCTTCAATACAATATTAACCAACATCCCCGGTTTTATATCCGCTCTTGTTTTTCCGTCTTTCATCTTATTATTTAAACATTAAACCAACAGACACATTGAAATGTTGGTGTTGAAAATCTTTCATAAAAATATTCTTGGTCAATTGCTGATAGCCATAAGCCGCCGAAATCGTCCACTTTGTTTTAAAAGGTGTATCATGCAAATAGAAAAAACCTGCTTTAAACAAAAATCCTTTATCGTACTGCGCGCTTAGCTTAGGCGCGTAACCCGCATTAGCCCAAAGTCCAATTCGCGACACCTCATTAAACTCTCCAATTGGCAAACGACCATCTACAAAGATTGGAAACAAATTTTGGTCGTAGGAATATTCTGCTTGATTAGTTTCATGCGGATTATTTGTTTTATAGGTTCCTTTAAGACGCTCATTCCCTAATCCCAACCCTAAATAAGCACGCTCATTGTAATTCTTTCCGAAAATAAAATGCGCCGAATATCCATTGAATGCACCTTTATATCCTTCATTTGCAAAACCCAAATTACCTCCACCTTGGATAATCATATAATTTGAAGATTGTGCTTGCACCGCAAATGAAGCACTTACTAAAGCCAAAGCAAGTAAGATTTTTTTCATATGTAAATATTAAATTAGTTTAGAATTTTAAAAATCATTTCACGCAACAAATCGCCAACCGAAGTATTAGGCCCAGCATCCAATCCTTTAAACTTCAAATCGTAATCCTTCAAAATCGTCATCACATGAAACAATTTGAGTTTATTAAAATTACGCGCTGCATATTCGTAATCTTTTACAAAGTAGGGGTTCACGCCTAATTCTTTTGCGGCAGTGGATTTATCTGGCAGATAATGGTACTTTAATACCTTAGAAAAGTAGCCATACAGAGTTCCCATTACCAATACTACGGGATTTGATTTGGGGTTGGCCGCAAAATAATCTACAATCTGAATAGCTTTCAACGCATCCCGTTTTCCTAAAGCATTATTCAGTTCGAAAACATTGAAATCTTTACTGATACCAATATTTTGTTCAATATCCTGAACCGAAATTTCTCGTTCTTTGGAAACGTTTAAAATCAGCTTTTGAACTTCATTAGCTACTTTAGAAAGATCCGTTCCTAAATATTCAGCCATCAATGCTGCGGCTTGCGGATGAATCTTGCGACCTTGACTTTGAATTTCATCTACAATCCAAGGCGCTACTTTATTATCATATAGCTTCTCTGATTCAAACACTATACCTGCCTTTTCAATGGCTTTATACAATTTAGTACGTTTGTCGAATTTGCCATGTTTGTAAGCAAATAGCAGAATCGTAGTTGGGGTTAAGTTTTCGACATATTTTGCCAACATTTCTACACCTTCTTCCCCTTTCCATTTTAGACCTTGCGCTTCTTTGATAATGATGACTTGATAATCACTCATCATCGGATAACGCTTTGCCGCACTAATAATAGTTGAAAAGTCCACATCCTTTCCATATAGGATAGTCTGATCAAAACCTTTCTGCGCATCATTCAGTACAGTACTTTCTATAGCATCGCAAATCACATCGATATAATGTGATTCCTCTCCATGTAATAAATAAAGAGGCTTATATTTACGTTGCTTTATTGCGCTAAGTATTTCTTGTACTTTCATAACATCGCGAAATTAACTATTTATTACGAAACATTTTGAAATTGCACAATATTGAAGTTGCATATATTTTCAAATTCGTGCTTAGTTTTGTATATTTGTATATGTTTAGTCCCGTTCCATTAAACTTACCTCCTACTTCACTAAAACTTTCACGCGTTAACGACAAAATCTACATTTTTGATGTATTGCGTAAGAAAAATTTGGTTTTGACTCCAGAAGAATGGGTGAGACAACATTGGGTACATTTTTTGCATCAATATAAAAAGTACCCGAAATCGTTAATGAAAATTGAAGGCGGACTCATTTTAAATGATCTACATAAACGTTCGGATTTAATCATCTACAATAACAGGGGTGAAAAAGTCATTTTGGCAGAATTTAAAGCTCCTGAAGTAAAGATAAATTCAAAAACTTTTGAACAAATAAGTTCATACAATAGTAAGCATAAAATACCCTTGTTATTAGTGAGTAACGGTCTAGAGCATTATTTTTGCAAAGTAAATTTTGAAGACAACAGTTATCAATTTATTGAGGATCTTCCAAATTACATTATTGAGACATAAAATTTATATGTATTTAACAAAAAGCATTTATATTTAGTCTTTAATTAGGGAATTGAAAAATATATACATATGAATATAGATAAAAACGAATTCAGAAAATATGCGATTAAACACCACAGAATTGGTAGCCAACATGTGGATGGTTTTATCTCAAGAGTAGAAACTAAAATGCCTACAAACTTGACACCTTACATCGTTGAAGAGCGTCAGTTAAATGTAGCTCAAATGGACGTTTTCTCTCGCTTGATGATGGACCGTATTATTTTCTTAGGTGACGGAATTAATGATCAAGTAGCGAACATTATCCAAGCTCAATTGTTATTCTTACAGTCTACAGACGCAAAAAGAGATATCCAAATCTATATCAATTCACCAGGTGGTAGCGTATATGCTGGTTTAGGTATTTATGACACCATGCAATATATTACGCCAGACGTAGCAACTATCTGTACTGGTATGGCGGCTTCTATGGGTGCTGTATTATTAGTTGCAGGAGCAAAAGGCAAACGTGCAGCATTGAAACACTCCCGTGTCATGATTCACCAACCATCAGGTGGTGCTCAAGGTGTAGCTGCAGATATGGAAATCAATTTGCGCGAGATGTTAAAATTGAAAGAAGAATTATACACCATTATTTCTGAACATTCAGGTCAGTCTTACGAATGGGTAGAAAAATCTTCAGACCGTGATTATTGGATGAAAGCTGCAGAAGCCAAAGAATTTGGAATGATTGATGAGGTGTTAGCACCAAGAAAAGATATTAAATAAAATGAGTAAAAATCAAAAAGATATACAATGCTCCTTTTGTGGGATCAGTAAGAATGAAGCTTTGATGCTGATAGCTGGTGATGGAGCGCATATCTGTGATCGTTGTGTAACTCAAGCTGGAGAAATCTTAGCAGAAGAGTTAAATCAACGAAAAAATAAATCTTTACAGACGACTTTAAAATTAATTCGTCCTTTAGAGATTAAACAGCACTTGGATCAATACGTTATCGGACAAGATGATGCGAAAAAAGTAATTTCAGTAGCAGTTTACAACCATTACAAACGATTGAACCAAAAAGCTTCTGCTGATGAGACGGAAATCGAAAAATCTAACTTGATTATCGTAGGTGAAACAGGTACAGGTAAAACATTATTAGCAAAAACAGTTGCCAAAATACTGAATGTACCTTTCTCTATCGTCGATGCGACAGTATTAACTGAAGCGGGTTATGTGGGTGAAGACGTAGAAAGTATCTTAACAAGATTGCTACAAGCTGCGGATTATGATGTTGCTGCTGCCGAAAGAGGTATTATCTATATCGATGAGATTGACAAGATTGCACGCAAAAGCGATAATCCATCTATCACACGTGACGTATCTGGTGAAGGTGTACAACAGGCTTTATTGAAAATATTAGAAGGTACAAATGTAAACGTTCCGCCTCAAGGTGGCCGCAAACATCCAGACCAAAAAATGATCTCCGTAAACACAAGTAACATCTTATTTATTTGTGGTGGTGCATTCGATGGTATTCAGAAAAAAATCGCTAACCGTTTGAGAACACAAACTGTTGGTTTCAAAATGTTGGAAGAAGAGGAAGATGTAGATTTAAACAATCTATACAAATATATCACACCTCAAGATTTGAAAAATTTTGGTCTGATTCCAGAATTAATTGGTCGTCTTCCAGTATTGACACACTTGAATCCTTTGGATAAAGAGACGTTGTTAAGCATCTTGACAGAACCAAAAAATGCCTTGATAAAACAATACATTAAGTTATTTGAATACGAAGGGGTTGATTTAGTTTTTGACAAAGAAGTGTATAGCTTTATAGTAGACAAAGCATGGGAATTCAAATTGGGTGCCCGTGGCTTACGTAGCATTTGCGAGGCGATTATGCTGGATGCAATGTTCGAGATTCCATCGACAAAAGAACACAGTGAGGATAAAACACTTCACATTACGCTCGATTATGCGAAGAAGAAATTTGCAAAATCAGACATTAAGAAATTAAAAGTAGCGTAATAATAAAAAATCCCTCACTCTAAAAAGTGAGGGATTTTTGCAAATAATAAATTAAAACTAGAATTGCTTATGACAAAAAAACAAAAAACAGTAGACAGTCCTATTACTCCAGGACTTAAATCGAAAGAGGAAATCGTAGAAAACTGGCTTCCACGTTATACAGGTAAGCCATTAGAAGAGTTTGGCCAATACATTCTCTTAACCAATTTTTCGAAATATGTAAAGATGTTTTCGGAAATGCACGACGATGCACCTATTTATGGAGAAGATAAAGCGATGCAAGCGTGTACTGCCAACGGTATTACGATAATTAATTTTGGTATGGGTAGCCCTATGGCAGCTACAGTGATGGATCTACTAACTGCTATAGATCCCAAAGCGGTACTTTTCTTAGGAAAAACTGGAGGGCTGAAAAAGAAAATTGAAGTAGGTGAATTAATACTTCCTATTGCTGCTATTCGTGGCGAGGGTACATCAAACGATTATTTCCCACCCGAAGTCCCTTCCCTACCGGCTTTCGCCTTGCAAAAAGCCATTTCGACTACTATACGTGATCACGGAAGAGATTACTGGACAGGAACTGTATATACCACTAACCGTCGCGTATGGGAACATGATAAAGCTTTCAAAAAGTATTTAAAATCCATCCGCGCAATGGCTGTCGATATGGAAACCGCAACAATCTTCAGTGTAGGATTTGCAAATAAAATTCCAACAGGTGCATTATTACTCGTTTCGGATCAGCCGATGGTACCAGAAGGTGTGAAAACTGCAGCATCTGACTTATCGGTAACGGCAAAATTTGTGGAAACACATTTGAATATTGGTATTGATGCGCTGAAACAACTTATCAATAATGGTCTAACAGTAAAGCATTTGAAATTCTGATGCAATGAAACCGAAAATCAATCAAACCTCATAAAAGTTCAATTCTTAATCGATTGAACTTTTATTTTTCTATTATTTTTCAAATAGTTTTTATTTTTTAAAAATTCTACTATATTTGCCGAGTACTTTAGTAGAGTATCTAATCAACACCTTTCTAGTATCGGTCTTGATTTATAAAGAAGTGGCGAGAGACTGGCTCAATGACCCACTGGCAACCTTCAATAAAGATTGAAAAGGTGCCAAATCCTGTCCAAAGTAACATTACTATGGAGCATATAAATGAAATAGACTATGACAACATTAACAATATTAAATCTTACAAATATTGCTGTACTAGAAAAGTGCACTCCAATCTTGCTACCAAATAATCCCGTATTATTTTCTATTCGAATGCGCTAGTCGTCTGTCGTACTATTACTTTTTGTAATGGTATTACATTCATGACGACCAAACTTTTGCATCTCTTAATAGAATTTATACATATATTTAATAACCTAAAAAAACAGAAAAGAAAATGGCAGAGAATAAAAACTTAAAATTCGAAACTTTACAGATTCACGCAGGACAAGAAGTAGATCCTACAACTGGCTCAAGAGCAGTTCCAATTTACCAAACTTCATCATACGTTTTCGAAAACGCAGAACATGGCGCTAACTTATTCGCCTTAAAACAATTCGGAAACATCTATACACGTATCATGAACCCTACTACTGATGTATTCGAAAAAAGAATTGCATCGCTAGAAGGTGGTGTGGCAGCAGTAGCTGTAGCTTCTGGCCAGGCAGCACAATTTATCGCTTTAAATAATATCTTAGAAAGCGGTGATAACTTTGTTGCTGGATCGAATTTGTACGGCGGAACATATAATCAATTCAAAGTAGCTTTCAAAAGATTAGGTGTAGATGTCCGTTTTGCAGCTGATTCTGATGCTGAAAATATCGAGGCTTTAATCGACGATAAAACAAAAGCTATCTACGTAGAAACCATTGGTAACCCAAGTTATAACATTCCTGATTTCGAAAAAATTGCTGCTGTAGCACGCAAACACGATTTACCTTTAATCGTAGATAATACATTTGGTGCTGGTGGTTATTTATTCAAACCATTAGAGCATGGTGCTAATGTTGTCGTTGAATCTGCTACTAAATGGATCGGCGGTCATGGTACAAGTATCGGAGGTGTAATCATCGATGGTGGTAACTACAACTGGGGCAACGGTAAATTCAAACAATTCTCTGAACCTTCAGAAGGTTATCATGGATTAGTATTCTCCGATGTATTTGGCGAAAACGGTCCTTTCGGAAATATCCAATTCGCTATCCGCGCTCGTGTAGAAGGTTTAAGAGATTTCGGTCCTGCCCTATCACCTTTCAATTCATTCTTACTATTGCAAGGTTTGGAAACATTGTCTTTGCGCGTACAACGTCATGTAGATAATGCTTTAGAAATCGCACAATGGTTGGAAGCGCATCCACAAGTGGAAAAAGTGAGCTACCCAGGTTTGAAAAGCCATCCTTATCACCAAAATGCACAGAAATACTTGAAAAATGGTTATGGCGCTGTATTATCATTCTCTATCAAAGGTAGTGCAGATAAAGCGAATGAATTTATCGATGCATTGGAATTGGTAAGCCACTTGGCAAACGTAGGTGATGCGAAATCATTAATCATTCACCCAGCAGCGACTACGCACCAACAGTTGAGCGACGAAGAACAAGCTAAAGCGGGAGTGTACGCAGGTTTATTACGTTTGTCAGTCGGTATCGAACATATTGATGATATCAAAGCAGATTTAGAACAAGCTTTCGAAAAAATTAAGTAGTCAATCGACTACTTAATTTTTTAGGAAAATATACATACAAGGAAAAGGAAAACTGAAATTTTAAAGCTATATATGAGTAAGAAACTTACTATCGGTATGTTCGGGTTCGGCGTAGTTGGGCAAGGATTATACGATATTATTAAAACAAAAAACTTAAACCTAGAAATTAAAAAATTCGTAATTAAGAATGCAGACAAAAAACGTACGTTGCCTGATGAATTATTTACAATAGATGCGAATGTTATCTTAGACGATCCAGAAATCAACACGGTAGTAGAATTGATTGATGATGCTGATGCCGCATTTGAAATCACTAAAAAAGCACTTTCTTCAGGTAAAAATGTTGTTTCCGCAAATAAAAAGATGATTGCGACACATTTAGAAGAATTGACAGAATTACAAAATCAATACGGTACTTCTTTATTGTACGAAGGTGCTGTTTGTGGAAGTATACCAATCATCCGCAATTTGGAAGAATACTATGACAACGAACTTTTACATTCGGTAAGTGGTATTTTCAATGGTTCTTCAAACTACATTTTATCAAAAATTTTCAACGAAGGTCAAAGTTATGCCGATGCGTTGAAAAAAGCCCAAGAATTAGGTTTTGCCGAAACAAATCCAATTTTGGACGTAGGTGGTTATGACCCGAAATACAAATTAACTATCGTTGCCTCACATGCGTATGGCTTGTTTGTAAATCCAGAAACTATCCTAAACTTAGGCATTGATAAATTAAATGATAGTGATATCCGCTACGCACGTGAAAAGAATTTCAAAATCAAATTGATTCCTTTCGCTAAAGAAATCAGCAATAGCGAAGTAGTATTATATGTGTTGCCAAGATTTATTACGAAAGATAATATCCTTTATAACGTTGAAAATGAAAACAACGGGGTACTGGTAAAAGCCGCTTTTGCGGACGAACAATTCTTCTATGGTAAAGGCGCGGGAGGTCACCCTACGGGATCTGCTGTACTTTCAGACATTGCTGCTTTACGCTATGATTACCGATACGAATACAAAAAACATTTGGAATCCCAAGAGCTTCAGTATTCGACAAATTATGATTTGAAAGTTTATTTCCGTTATCAAGATGAGGATGTATTAGAGAATATTGAGTTCAAATCAATAACCGAACGTTATTACGGTGAACATTCGAAATATGTAATCGGTTACATCAACTTGCAAGAGATTATTGATAAGCGAGATTTGATTAATCAAGACGGTTATTTCTTAGCGGAATTATCTTAAGTCACTATAAATATGTCCACGTATACGTTAATAAGTTAGTTTTTCCATCAAACGTTAAAAAGTCTTAAAAGGGTTGCGAATATGATGTTTAATAATTAGATTTATTAGAAAACGTTATATTCTGATTTTATGAAAAAGTTAGGTGGCATATTTTTCTTAACATTGTGGTCTAGTTTGGGATGGGCTCAAACACAACAGCAAGAAGAGCAGGGATCTTCTACTGGTTATATCATCATTGGTGCCATCCTACTTCTAGTCGTAATTATTATTCTTTACAATAGACAAAAACGTAAGTTTAATCATTAACAAAAAAGGTTGTGAAATATCACAACCTTTTTTGTTATATATATGCTCCAAATTTCTGAAGCTTATTTTTTAAATCATCTTCGGAAATACCAATGATATGTGCAGTCTTGCCAATATCGCCTCCATTCTTATTCAATTTATGCACTAAGAATTTCTCTTCGGCAAAATTCAAAAAGTCACCATACGTTTCCATTCGATCCAAATCAATCATAGATGTACCTGCTACTTTAGAATTGTGCGTTGATACCGAAGGGTTAGCAAACATATTGACATCCGTGTCAGTAATTTCTTTGCCGCTCAATATAATTAAACGTTCCACCATATTTCGAAGTTCACGGATATTACCTGTCCAAGGTAAAGCTTGCAAGGCTTTCATCGCATCGTTGGTAATTGGTTTTGTTGGAATATTATATTCTTCGCATATCTCGGTACAGAAGGAAGAGGCTAAAGTAGGAATATCGTCTCGACGCTCTGCCAATGAAGGCACATGAATCAATATCACACTCAAACGGTGATACAAGTCCATTCGGAAATTACCAGCATCTATTTCTTTCAACAAATCTTTGTTTGTCGCCGCTATCACACGTACATCTACCGATATTTCTTTCTCGCCTCCTACACGCGTAATTTTATTCTCTTGTAATGCACGTAATACTTTTGCTTGTGCAGAAAGACTCATATCACCTATTTCATCCAAGAATAAAGTACCGCCATTCGCTTGCTCAAACTTACCTATACGTTGTTTTACAGCTGAGGTAAAAGATCCTTTCTCATGACCGAATAATTCGGATTCAATCAATTCAGAAGGAATAGCAGCACAATTTACCTCAATCAAAGGCGCGGAAGAACGGTTAGATTTCTCATGCAACCATCGCGCAACTAATTCTTTACCCGAACCATTAGCTCCAGTGATTAATACACGTGCATCTGTGGGTGCTACTTTATCAATGCTGTCTTTTATTAAAGAAATTCCATGCGAGTCGCCCAAAATTTCTTTTGTTTTTGAAACTTTGCGCTTCAAAACTTTTGTTTCTTTCACTAAAGTTCCTTTTTCCAAGGCATTACGTACCGTAATCAAAAGCCTGTTCAGATCCAAAGGTTTTTCCAAGAAATCAAAAGCGCCTTTACGTGCAGCCTCCACGGCAGTTTCAATAGTTCCGTGTCCCGATATCATAATGAATGGGACATCTGAAAATTCTTTAGCTCCGCTAAGTACTTCCATGCCATCCATTTTATTCATTTTAATATCACAAAGCACAAGATCAATCTTGTCCTTTTTCAATATTTCCAATCCATCGGCACCATTATCAACATCCAACACCTTGTAATCTTCGTATTCTAAAATATCGCGAAGAGAGCTTCGTATCGGTCGTTCGTCATCAATAATTAAAACTGTCGCCATAATGTGTCTGTATATATTTTTGATTGGTTAACAAAATAAGAAAATATGTAGGAAAAACAAAAAGAAGCAAACCTTATAAGCCGGGTTCTGTATCCTTAAGTAAGGATTTCTATCATTTATCTAGGCTTGCACTCACGCACAAGCTCCATCAACCTACCCATTGTGAGTTCCCCGAAAAGAAAAAGACGAGCAGCCCTTGATTCTCACAACCTATTTGGTTTTTCAACACACGAGGTTTACCGTAATGTATGTCACCATACAAGACCGTGAGCTCTTACCTCACGTTTTCACCCTTACCCTACATTAAAGTAAGGCGGTATATTCTCTGTGGCACTTTCTGTCTACCCAAAGGTATCCTTCCCGTTAGGAAGCGTGTCGCTCTATGTTGCCCGGACTTTCCTCTCTCCCATTACAGGACAGCGATAGAACCAGTTTGCTTCAACTGCAAATGTACTGCAATTATTCGTATTCATAGTAGAAATCATTAAACAATTTAAAATGGAAATTTATTTTAACTCATTAAACAGGTAGAATGAGCAAATGTTCAATCTTTCTTTTAAATGTCTTCTATAAAATTGACTGAAATAATTATGATTTTATGGAGCAACTAAAGTACATATAAGCTGTTCATTAACTGAACTAAAGGACAATGCGTATGTTTTTCTCCATTTTATTCGGTGTAGTATTTGTTGCTGTGGTGTTGTATTTGATTTTCAGAAAACAGAAAAAACGTGAAGTAAACCCACGAAGAGATGACTACATCTAGATGTAAAAAAGTTGTATTAAAATGAAAAATCCCTCACAGAAGTTGGCGAGGGATTTTCATTATTAGCTATTTTCTACAATTAATGCTTCCTTCTTTACATAACCCTTTGTCCACATTCCTGCTCCTAAAGCGGAGAAGCCCATTACTATATGAAATAAGAATGTTTCTCCATAAAAACCTAAGAGCCAAGGAGAAATAATTAAAAATAACCCCAAAAGAATATCTGTCATAAGATGTATTCGCATTGGAATCAATCGTACAACACCATATTCATAACGAGTCAGAAGAGACATCACTAATATCATAACGCCCACAAAAATGGATAGCCATTTTGCGGTAGGAACATCACTGAATTTGAAAAGCCATGGGCTAACCAAAAAAATTAGAGCAGATCCGTAATCTATATACGCATGTACTGTAGTTGGTATCTTTTTCATAGCATTATAGTTTATATATTTAAACATTTAGCCTATAAATAGTTCAAGATTTTTAGTCATATCCGTATGTTTTACTATAGAATAGAGTACTTAAGGAAAGTCCATAGGTATATAACTAATCATTAACGATTTATTTCTTTTCTTATGCAAAGTTTTTTCACTTAAATTTATAATAGATTTAACAGTCTATTATTTCTTCTTTAACCTAATTAAATAAATATGAGAATCTTTAAATTTATTGTCTGTCTACTTACTGGCCTAATGTTTATTAACGCCGGTTTAAATAAACTCTTCCACTACATTCCTACGCCAGAACTCAGTGAGCAATTACAAAAAGTAGATGCTGCTTTTGCAACTATAGAATGGTTAATGCCACTTATTGCTATAGTAGAAATCATTGGAGGAATCCTTTTTATTATCCCAAAAACAAGAGCTTTAGGAGCTATTATACTGTTTCCTTTAATAGTGGGTATTATATTACAACACATTTATTACGCTCCAGAGGGATTAATATTAGCATTAGTATTTTTTGCGGTAATTCTCTGGGTTATTATTGATAATAGAAATAAATATCTCACGTTAATAGAGAAATAACTAACCTAATAAACTTATAACGATGATAAAAGTACATTCATATCTTAATTTTAACGGAAATTGCGAAGCAGCTTTCAATTTCTATAAACAAGTTTTTAATGCTGAATTTTCTGGCATATATCGTTTTGGAGACATGCCAGAAGATCCTAATTATCCCATTCCAGAGGCAGACAAGGATAAAGTAATGCATGTTGGCTTACCTATAAATGAATACACAATGCTAATGGGCTCCGATTGTTTGGAGAGTTTTGGACAAAAGGCTATTTCAGGAAGCACAACGTATATAATGCTCGATGTGGAAACTGCTTATGAGGCTAAATCCCTTCATGATGCCTTATCTGTGAATGCTCAAAAAATTGAAATGGACCTTGGCGAAACATTTTATGCCGAACTCTTTTCTTCCTTTGTCGATCAGTTTGGAATTGCATGGATGATTCATTTCGAAGGAAATAAAAAATTTGACTAATTGGATGACGACCTATATAATACTGTTGCGCGCCGTCAATGTTTCAGGAAAAAATATTATCAAAATGGCTGAATTAAAAAGTCATCTTGAGAATACTTCTTTTCAAAGTGTGAAAACTTATATACAGAGTGGAAATATCATCTTAAAATCCGATTTGAATAAGACAGAAGTACAAAAAAATGTAAGCCAGCTTATAAAAAAAGGATTTGATTTGGATGTACAAGTATTTGTACTTACCAAAGAAGAATTACAAACTATTATTGCTCATAATCCTTTTCCTGAAACATATCCACCAAACAAAGTATACATAACAATATTAGATCATGTGCCTTCAAAGGAAAATATGGAAAAATTCTCAAACATTGACTTAGCTGAGGAACAATATGTATTGACCAATGACATCTTTTATTTTTATGTGCCTGAAGGAATGGCTAACGCAAAACTTTCTAATCCTTTTATTGAAAATAAATTGAAAGTAAAGGCAACTGGAAGAAACCTTAATACAATATTAAAATTACAAAACCTTGCTGATCAAATAAACTAACCTATATTTTGTATGAAAATTTTAAAATATATACTTGTCACCTTGCTTGTTTTGGTAGGAATAGTATTAATAATTGCAGCTATTTTACCAAAAACTTTTCACGCAGGAAGCGAATTAATTGTCAACAGAAATGCTAATGAAGTATTTGACTACGTAAAACAAATCAAAAAGCAGGGGGAATATGACAATTGGTCACGCCAAGACCCTAATATTCAAAAGGAATATGTGGGAGAAGATGGCACTGTAGGATTTACGTATACCTGGAAAAGTGATAAGGTAGGCAATGGCAAACAAGTAATCACCAATGTAATCGAAGGCAAACGCGTAGAAATGGATCTATATTTTGATAACTCAGAAGAAGCCAATAAATCGTTTATTGCGGTAGATTCTGTAGGTCCAAATCAAAGCAAGGTAACTTGGCAAATAGATGGAAAAATCCCTTTTCCATTCAACATTTTCACTTTGTTTTACGACATGAGCGAAGATTTCAATCAAGGATTGGTTAATTTGAAAAACAATCTCGAAAAATAAATCGAAGAGTAGGCTCTTCGATTTATTTACACGAAAGCACTTCTTTTTCGAAAGATACACCGTCCCAACCATTGACTAGGAATTGGCGGATGTTTTGGTGATCAGTTCCATCAGGAGTAGATAAAACTGCATCGAAATGTTCCGCGAAAAGTTGTAAAGTATCATCTTGGAAAAGATAATTCAGCTTTGCAAAATATAATACACGTGCACTTCCTTGATTTTCACTTTCCCCATTTTTTTGACTACCATTGGTAAATGCAGAAGGTGTATAATCATATCGTTCTTCGATATACGCTAAAACATCTTTGAAGACTATTTGTTTAGCTTTTAATTCTTGTAATAAATCTTGTAGATTCATAAACAAATATACTTTATTAAAATGCATACTATGAAAAATACTTCTTTATTATTATCAGGATGTTTAATAGCATTGTGTATAAGTTGTCAAAATAACAATGGAAAAACAGAACAACAAGAACACGAAGACAGTATCTCTGTACATGATGAACATACTTCACAAACTTCATTAGATTGGGCTGGTACTTATCAAGACACAATACCTTGTGCGGATTGTCCAGGAATCCTTACAACCATAAAGCTTTATGAAAATGGAAACTACACTTATAATGCAGAGTATCTGGAGCAAAATACTACCTTACAGGATTCTGGTCAATTTATGTGGCATGAGAACGGAAGCGTGGTACATTTAAAAGGAAAAAATGTAGATACAAAATATAAAGTTGGAGAAAATACACTTTATCAAACTGACACCGAGGGAAAAGTGATAGAAGGTGAAATGGCAGAAAAATACACGCTACATAAAGTATTCTAAAAAAAGAAAGGTTGCTTCTTTTTAGAGCAACCTTACAAATTGTAAGTACCAATTACAATTACCAAACAAAGATCTATTTTTTACCACCACGTAAAAGAGCTACTAAAAGTAAAATAAATACCGCTGCGCCTACAATCCAGACCCAAGGTCTTGCAAACAAATTGTCATCATCTTTATTAATGTCTACATCTATATCCAATCCTTTATCTTGTGCAAAAGTCTGGATAGACGTAAAAACGAACATAATTAACATTAATGATCGTTCCCATGATAGTGTGATAAACTTTTTCATAATGAAATATTAGAATTTATAATTTATAGTAAAACACAGAACAACATATAATTGTTCTAAAAGGGCAAAAATTTTTAATAAATTACAATATGAAAGATGAATTAACTGCTAAAGCATCCATACAGATTTCCAAACCTATAGAGGTGGTATACGAGGCAATAGTTGACCCAAATAAAATGAGCAATTATTTTATAGAACGCGGCTCGGGACGATTGAATGAAGGAAAGACTGTAGAATGGAAATTTCCTGAGTTTGAGGACGTATTTCCAGTACAAGGAAAATTAACCCAACCACATGATTATATTTCTTTTGATTGGAGTGGTGGAAACCCAGATATGTTAGTCGAAATATTTTTGGAAAAAACTTCGCCTATGACAACTGTGGTTCGTGTCAAAGAAAGTAAATTTAATGATGATAGTAGTGGTATCATACAAGCATTAGGGCAAACTGAAGGTTGGGCAAACTTTTTAGCTTGCCTTAAAGCTTATTTAGAATATGATATCAATCTTCGAAAAGGAGCGTTTGATTTTATGAAACCATAAAATATGAATAAGGATTTTGAAAATATAGACGAATATATCGCGCTACAGGAACCTTTGCACCAAAAGAAACTAATGCAATTGCGCTCAATAATAGCCGAGATTGTTCCCGAAGGAACTAAAGAAACGATTTCTTACAAAATACCAACGTTCAGATTGAATGGCAATCTTATTCATTTTGCTCAATTTAAAAATCACATAGGCATTTATCCAGGATCTGAAGCCATTGAAGCTTTTCAAGAAAGACTTCATTCTTACAAAACTTCTAAAGGCGCTATTCAGATTCCCAATAGTAGCCCTATAGATAAAGATTTGATATACGATATTGTTCAATATAATATTGAAATTCTACGCCAGAAAAAATCACCAAATTGGACGAGTTACCAAAATCAATGGCAAGAACTTTACGAGAAAATGAATGTAACCATCTCCAAATTAAATCTTAAAAAAGAGATAAAATGGGGCATGGATATTTATACTTTCGAAGGGAAGAATGTGCTGGGTTGGGCTGGATTTAAAAATTTCTTTTCAATTTGGTTTTATAATGGCGTGTTCTTGAGCGACCCATACAGCGTATTATTCGCAGCAACAGAAGGAAAAACCAAGTCATTGCGCCAATGGAGATTGAAGAACGCGAATGAATTCGATGAGAAAAAAATTATAGAATATATTGAAGAAAGCATTCAAACCATAAAAGATGGAAAATTTGTTCCTGCAGAAAAAGGAATAAAAAAAGAAGCAGAAGGTGTCTTGAAAGATGAATTGCTAACAAATAAAGAACTTAAGCAAGCCTTCGAAAAATTAACACCTGGAAAACAAAAAGAATACATAGAATATATCGAGGAAGCCAAACAAGAAAAAACTAAACTTACGCGCTTAGAGAAAATCATTCCCTTTATTTTGGGCGGAAAAGGTTTAAATGATAAATATAAACGCTAATTATATGGAAAAAACTGTTGTTCACATAGAGGCAGAAGTAAATGCGCCTTTACAGAAAGTATGGGATGATTATAATTCGCCACAAGCAATAACTAAATGGAACCAAGCAAGTGCAGATTGGTATTGTCCCTCGTCTACCGTGGATTTACGTACAGGAGGTAGATTCCAGAACAGAATGGAAGCTAAAAACGGTAGTTTTGGTTTTGATTTTGAAGGAGAATATCTAGAAGTCTTACCGCTTCAAAAAATCGTTTACCGAATGGATGACGACAGAAAAGTGTGGATAAATTTTATTGAAGAGGGCGATAACACGAGATTAAAAATAGACTTCGAAGCAGAAGATATGAATCCTGTGGAACTTCAAAAAGAAGGTTGGCAAGCAATCTTGAATAGTTTTAAAAATTATACAGAAAACAATTGATGAGTAACGAAAAACCTAAAAACGGTCAACTTTATTGGACTGATATGACTGTGGATAATCCTGCAGAAGTAAAAGAATTTTACAAACAAATCTTTGGCTGGCATGAAATGGAAGTTCCCATGAAGGATGGCGATGAATCCTATGTGGATTACGGAATGGCTGTAGACCCATCGACCGCTGCTGGAGGAATATGTCACAATAGAGGCAAAAACAAAGGCATTCCACCCCAATGGATTTCCTATTTTTATACTGATGATGTCGAAAAAGCATTGCAGACTTGTATAGAATTGGGTGGAGAATTATTAAAAGAAAACCGAAAGAAAGACGGGACTCTAAGTTTTGCCATCGTCAAAGATCCGCAAGGAGCTGTTTTCGGAATGGGAAATCTTACTTAATTCTTATGTCAGTAAATAAAACACACTATACTGAAGCGAATGTTTTAGCTTTTATTGAGACTGTTGACAATCTACAGAAGAAAGAAGATAGCCTTCGACTAATCGAATTAATGGAAACAGCTTTGGGAGAGAAAGCAAAAATGTTTGGACCTTCCATAATAGGTTTTGGAAAATACCATTATAAATACGACTCGGGACATGAAGGTGAAGCGCCAATTTTAGGATTTTCACCACGAAAAGCAGCCATCTCTTTATATGTGTATTCAGGCAGCGCTGAACAAGACGGCTTCTTAACTCAACTCGGTAAATTCAAGATGGGAAAAGCTTGTATTTACGTCAAAAAACTAAGCGATATTAACTTAGAAATTCTCCAAAAACTCATGGCTTCTTCGATTGATTTTATTTCTAAAAAATATCAAAGAATACTTGAATAATATATAAAATAAAAGCTGCACTCTCGTGCAGCTCTCCTCTTTAATTGTTGTTTGTTGTTATTTTAAAAGATCTCTATATACTTTAGCTTTTTTAAGCTCTGTTTGAATATCTTTTCTGTTCGAGTCGTAAGCCAAAACTTTTTCGTAATCCGCTACAGCTTTATTATAAGCGTCTGTTGCAGCTTGTTTATTGTATCCTTTAGCTCCTTCTGTACCTTTCAAAATTCCTAAATCTCTATAAGCTACAGCACGATTTTGATATAATTTTGCATCGCTAGCATTAATAGCAATGGCTGCAGAATAGTCCGCTACTACAGATTGTAACAATTGTTCTTTTTGCGCCACTGTTAATTTTGATTCTTTCTCTACTGCTAATACGTTGTTTGCTTTTGCTTTGTAATATAAAGCATTTGCATTTTTAGCGTCCAATGCAACCACTTTGCCAAAAGTTTCTGCAGCTTTTTTGAAATCTGCAGACTGGAATTGAGAATATCCTAATAAATAAAGAACGTTAGGATCGCTAGCTTCAGCAGGTAAGGCTTTTTCTAAGTGCGTGACAGCCGATTTAAAATCTCCATCCAAAAGTGCTTTTTGGCCTAAGCGCACATTTGGATTTTTGTGTTCCTCTTGCTGCGCAGATACTGTCATTGTCAACATAGCTAAAGCTAAAGTTGACAAGCCGATTTTCACTGATTTTAATCTGCTACTCAAATTGTTAAAATTCATATCGTGTATTTTTAATTGTTTCTATCCTGATTAGAGTAAAGTTGGGACATTAAGTTTAAGGTATCAATAAATACTTATAAACATTTCCACATTATACATGTTCTTTTACTCAAATGGTAATTTTATATTCTGCCATAAATCGAATATATTGCTGACGAATTAGCAGAAAACTGCATTCATATAGCATAAATGATACCAAATTTGTATTTGGCATTCCACTTGCAATATACTATAACACATCATAAAGTCTAAAATAAATACAAACGTCTGACATCTTGTCGGATAAGGAACGAAATATCATATGAGTAAATTTAACACATTCGACTTCAATCAAGCTATTCCGATTATTAGTGAGGATACGGAGTTTTTTCCATTGTTGAGTCAGCAAGATGAAGATGAAATGCGAAACGAAGATATACCTGAAATTTTAGCTATTCTGCCGTTACGAAATACTGTTTTATTCCCTGGCGTCGTAATTCCTATTACTGTAGGTCGCGACAAATCTATAAAATTGGTAAAAGAAGCCTACAAAGGCGACAAAACTATAGGGGTTGTAGCGCAAAAAGATATGAGCGTCGAAGACCCAAATTTTGAGCAGTTGCACAAAATTGGTACCGTAGCCAATATTATTAAAGTATTGCAAATGCCGGATGGAAATACAACCGTTATTATCCAAGGTAAACAACGCTTTAAACTGAATGAATTAGTACAATCTGAACCTTATGTAAAAGCCAAAGTAGAACGCTTTGCCGAAGAAAAGCCCAAAACGAGCAGTAAAGAGTTCAAAGCTCTAATTTCTTCCATCAAAGAACTGGCTTTACAGATTATTCAATTGTCACCAAATCTCCCTTCCGAAGCTGGAATTGCGATTAAAAACATTGAAAGCCCTACTTTCTTAGTGAATTTCATTTCTTCTAATCTTGCGTTAGAACTTCCATCTAAGCAAGAATTGTTGGAGTTGAAAGACTTTGTAAAGAGAGCGAAACTTTTATTGGAGCATCTGACTACTGAAGTACAGATGTTGGAATTGAAGAATCAAATCCAAAATAAGGTGCGCATTGATTTAGATAAACAACAACGAGATTATTATTTAAATCAGCAGCTAAAAACTATTCAAGAAGAATTAGGTGGAAATACGCCTGATTTGGAAATTGAAAACCTTAAAATCAGAGCAAAAGCTAAAAAGTGGCCAGATGATGTCAACAAGCATTTCGATAAAGAAATTGAAAAACTGGCACGCATAAATCCCGCTGCAGCGGATTATTCTGTCCAATTGAATTATTTGGAATTGCTTTTAGACTTACCTTGGGGTGAGTTTACCAAAGATAAATTTGATTTAAATCGTGCTGTAAAAGTATTGGATAAAGATCATTATGGTTTAGAGAAAGTGAAGCAACGTATCATTGAATATTTGGCCGTATTGAAGCTGAAAAATGATATGAAAGCTCCTATCCTATGTCTAGTAGGTCCTCCAGGAGTGGGTAAGACTTCTTTAGGAAAATCTATTGCCAAAGCTTTAGGTCGTAAATATACACGTATGGCATTGGGTGGTGTACGTGACGAAGCTGAAATACGCGGTCACCGTAAAACCTATATTGGTGCTATGCCCGGTCGTATTATCCAATCGTTGAAAAAAGCAGGAACTTCCAATCCAGTATTTGTTTTGGATGAAATTGACAAATTAGGAGCTGATTTCAAAGGTGATCCTTCTTCAGCATTATTGGAAGTACTAGATCCAGAGCAAAATACGCATTTCTACGACCATTATGTGGAAATGGAATATGATTTGTCAAAAGTTATGTTTATTGCGACAGCCAATTCATTAAGTTCTATTCAACCTGCTTTGTTGGACAGAATGGAAATTATTGAAGTAAATGGTTATACCATTGAAGAGAAAATCGAGATTGCTAAAAAACACCTTTTGCCTAAGCAACGTGACATGCATGGATTACAAGCAAAAGAAGTAAGCTTGTCGGGTAAGATTATTGAAAAAATCATAGAAGAATATACCAGAGAATCTGGTGTCCGTGGTTTAGAGAAAAAAATTGGTTCTATAGTGCGTGGTGTAGCCACTAAGATAGTAATGGAAAAACCTTACTCGCCTAATGTGAATGCAGAAATGGTCGAAGAAGTATTAGGTGCACCAATTTTTGATAAAGATATCTACGAAAATAATGATGTAGCTGGAGTAGTAACTGGTCTAGCTTGGACAGCCGTAGGTGGAGATATTTTATTTATCGAATCCAGTTTAAGTCCAGGAAAAGGAAAATTAAGCCTTACAGGTAATTTGGGGGATGTAATGAAAGAATCTGCTGCTATTGCAATGGCGTATTTACGCTCACATGCAGAAGATTTTGGCATCAATTACAAAGTTTTCGATACCTGGGATGTGAATATTCACGTACCCGCTGGGGCAACACCGAAAGACGGTCCATCCGCAGGGGTTACCATGTTGACAGCTTTGACATCATTATTTACACAACGTAAAGTGAAAGAAAAGTTGGCGATGACTGGTGAAATTACACTACGCGGCAAAGTCTTGCCTGTAGGTGGAATCAAAGAAAAAATTCTTGCGGCTAAGCGTGCAAACATTAAAGAGATCATTCTATGTAAATCCAATCAAAAGGATATTCTAGAAATAAAAGAAGATTATATCAAAGACATGAAATTCCATTATGTAACCGAAATGTCGGAGGTAATCAATATCGCATTGACCAAAAACAAAGTCAAAAATCCAAAAGATATTGAACGATTCTTAGAGACATCGAAGTAATGAATACTTAGTCAAAAAATAAAATCGGCGTTTTTCATTTGAAAAACGCCGATTTTTTATTTTGATGGATTTAGGAATAAGTATTATTTATGTTGATGGGATGGGATGGGATGGTATATTATTCCAAACTCTAATTAATTCATTCGTAGCTTGGTTTATCCCCTCAAAATATTTACCATTTCTTAATTGAGGCATTATTTTGTTATCAAGGATCTGTTGACAGATAGTATCCGTAATAATTTTTTCTGTTCCTAATCCTGTACATATTCGAATCCTCCTTAAATTGGGAGAAATAACTATACTTAAGCCATTATCACTTCCTTTCTGACCCACTCCCCAATATTTGGAAAGTTCAAGTGCATACTCATCAAAATTTGAATCAGTTACTTCTTTAAAATTTAAAGTCACCACACATATTTGATTCGTTGTCATTTGGTCTAAATCTTTCAACTTATTATCTAAATAAAGTTCTTCCTCATCACTAAGAATATTCGCGAAATCATTCACATAACCTTGCGCTGCTGGGAATTTAATATTTAGGGTATTTGTTGAACTACCTATATTCTCACTTTGATGAGAAGTTAAACAAGAATGAAATAAAAAAATAAAGAAAATTAGTATAAGAAATTGTATGAAACTTCTTCGCATGCAGATTACTTAATAGAAATCCTTTTAACAACAGTTTCAGAACCTGAAGCTACACGTAAGAAGTAAAAGCCAGGCGTTACTTTTTCATTCGAATCAAAAAGATGATTTTGATTTCCTTCATCCAATGTACCATTAAACAAATGTAACACTTCATTACCTAGCGCGTCCATTAATTTAATTGTTACAGAAGACTGTTTCACTAAATTAAATGAAACTACGATTTGTTCTACTACTGGATTGTAAGAAGCCTTAACATTATTAATAATTTTGTCCGAATTCTCCTTATCATGATCAATTACTTTTGAGCTAATCTCTCGAGGAAAAGAAGACGCCATTACGGAAGAACCAAAAATTCCAAAAGAAAATATGGCTAGAGTAATCACTCTAACTTTCAACATATTACATACTTTTGCAAAATTCGTATTCATCTTTTTCTATTCGACTATTAATGATGGTTGTGGTTTAAAGATTGATATCTTCTTAAATAATTAATCGATTACACAAATGTAACTCGATTTTGGTTATCAGCACATAAAAATAAATATTTTTTTTAAACAATTAACAATTTTTAACAAGTTTATTCGTTATGTCGAAGAATTGCTATAAATTGGCTCCCGAAATAGATATAATAAGATAGAAAACACATATGGGTTCCCACCATACTCAACATTTAAATCGGCTTAGCGGAGCCGGTTTATTAATCTCTCTAGGCATTATTTTTGGAGACATAGGTACTTCTCCATTATATGTTTTCAAAGCGATTTTTAATAATGGAATAATAGACAAAGACTTAGTCATTGGCTGCGTATCTTGTGTCCTTTGGACATTAACCATTCAAACTACTATCAAATACGTCCTTATCACTTTAAATGCTGATAACAAAGGCGAAGGTGGTATTTTATCCTTATATTCATTAGTTCGACGAAAAGCAAAATGGCTTATCATTCCTGCTGTAGTGGGAGCATCGACCCTTCTCGCAGATGGTATGATTACACCCGCTATTACTATTTCGTCAGCTATTGAAGGATTGGCTATTTTTAATCCTGACATTCCTACTGTTCCGATTGTCATTACTATTATATCCTTTTTATTCCTTATTCAACGGTTCGGAACATCTATCGTTGGTAGAGTTTTCGGTCCATTAATGCTGTTGTGGTTTAGTACCATTGGAATATTAGGTTTGAATGCCTTAGGGCAGGCTCCAGAAATCCTTATGGCTATTAACCCTTATTATGCTTTTAATACGCTTTTGGCGCATCCTGATGCGCTATTGATTGTAGGGGCAGTGTTTTTATGTACAACAGGTGCTGAAGCTCTGTATTCGGATATGGGGCATTGTGGAAAAGCCAATATTCGCGTGAGTTGGATTTTAGTAAAAATAACATTGATGCTTAATTATTTAGGACAAGGCGCCTGGTTAATAACTCATACCGGGAAAAATATTGGCGATACGAATCCTTTCTATTCCATAATGCCGAGCTGGTTCGTAGTCTACGGAATTGGAATAGCTACTATTGCTGCAGTCATTGCGAGTCAAGCCATGATTACTGGCTCTTTTACGCTTATAGCCGAGGGGGTACGCTTAAATATTTGGCCTAAAGTAGCTATTCGCTATCCAAGTAATCAGAAAGGACAATTGTATGTTCCGTCAATCAATATGATATTATTTGTCGGCTGTATGCTAATTATCTATGTCTTTGAGAAATCAAGCAATATGGAAGCGGCGTATGGTCTTGCCATCAACTTAACGTTTCTATCTACTACGATTTTGATGATTTATTTCATGCTAAGACGTAGAATTAATAAGATTTTAATCGCTTTATTTGGAGTCATTTATTTTACAATAGAAATCACGTTTTTAATTGGTAATGGAGCAAAAATAGCACATGGTGGTTGGTTAACACTTTTACTGGCGGCAAGTATATTTTTGGTTATGTATGCGTGGTTTAGGGCTAGAAAAATCAAAAATGAATTTGTGCGTTTTGTGCATATTCAAGATTATTATTCTATAATAGAAGAATTGAGCAGAGACACTTCCGTGCCTACCTTTGCATCACAATTGGTTTATTTGACTAGTGCCAACAACAAACGTGAAATAGAAGCAAAAATCATGTATTCTATTATCAACAAAAAACCTAAGCGTGCAGATGTGTATTGGTTTGTACACGTGGATGTGACCGATGCGCCTCATGGACGTGAATATGTCGTAGAACAATTGATTCCAGGTAAACTTATTCGTATTGATTTTAAATTAGGTTTCCGCGAAGAACAACGTATTAGTTTGTTATTCCGTAAGGTGGTCGAAGAAATGGTCAAAAATAAGGAAGTGGATATTATCAGTCAGTACGACACGTTGAAAAAACACAATATACCTGGGGATTTCAACTTTGTGGTCTTAGAGAAAGTGTTCACCAAAACGACAGATTTAAGTTGGCCAAACCGTATAATCATGGAAATTTACCGAATGTTAAGACGCTTCAGTTTGAGTGAGGAAAAAGGTTTTGGGTTGGATAGCAGCTTTGTGACGTTGGAACGTGTCCCATTAAATATTCCAAACACAGAAAATATTCAAATGCATAGGATACATTAAGGGAAGTAAGAAATAAGAAGTGAGAAATCAAAAGGGTAAATTAAAAAATAAAAATATCTTCATCATTTTTACACCTTTATAAAACAAGAAAGCCACTTCAATGAAGTGGCTTTTCTGTTATAATATATTTTTACTATTCTTGTGTACGCAATTTTGAGTTTTTATAACCATAAAGGAAATAAATCAGTAAACCTGCTATCAACCACAATATAAAGATGATCCAATTGCTAGCGCCAAGTTCTGACATCAAATACAGATTGATCAAAATTCCAATAACAGGTAACAACGAAAAATTGTGTTTAAATGCTAGAATACTCAGTGTAAGCCAAGTCAACCAGAATATTAAAACCAAGGATTTGTGCAAAATTACTTTTCCCGCTCCTAATGTTTTCCATTCTGCCAGACTATCCTGTCCATACATATACATCAAGATTAGCCCAATCACAAAACCAATACCCACAAGATATTTACCATTTATGTAAGGAACTTTAAATTTAGATTTTGCAGAAAGACCCGATTTATCCATATAAAGCACACCAGCACATACTAAAATAAATGCGAAGAAAGTTCCTACGGAGGTTAAATCTACGAAGAAGTCCATCTTAAAAAATAAAGCTGGAATGGCTACCACGAAACCTGTTACTATAGTCGCAAAGGAAGGTGTTTTGTATTTTGGGTGTATTGTAGCAAATTTCTTCCATAAAAGACCATCACGGCTCATCGTCATCCAAATGCGTGGCTGTGCTAATTGGAATACCAATAACGCACTTGTAATCGCAATTACTGATGTTACAGAGATAATCCCAGCCATATGATCAAAGCCTACATATTCAAATACATACGCTAATGGATCCTTTACATTCAATTCCGTGTAATTAACCATACCAGTTAGTACCAAAGTAATTAAAACGTATAACACCGCACAGATAACCAAACAATAAATCATCGCTTTTGGCAAATCGCGCTGAGGATTTTTACACTCTTCGGCAGTAGTAGAGATGGAGTCAAAACCAATAAAAGCAAAGAATACAGCTGCTACCCCACTCATCACCCCTGTTAATCCATTAGGCGCAAAAGGCGTCCAGTTTTCTGGTTTGACATAGAAAATACCCCCGACAATTACCGCGATAATAATCCCTATCTTAATCATTACCATAATATTGCTGGCACGTTGAGATTCTTTAATCCCTATATATACTAACCAAGTTACTAATACGGTAATTATTCCGGCTGGCAAGTCAAATACCACAGGAATATCTCCAATACGAGGCGCTGTTTCGTAGGCTTGCAAAGCAATTTTGTCTATCCCTGTTAAATTGTCCGCACCGACTTCCAACATCTTGGCATGGGCTTCAATAGCATATCCCGGAGCCATAGTCAGCCATTTGGGGATGTGAAATCCAAAACCTTCGCACATGGATACAAAATACTGCGACCATGAAATTGCTACAACCATATTGGATACCGCATATTCCAACACTAACGCCCAGCCAATGATCCAAGCAAACAATTCTCCAAATGCGACATACGCGTAAGTATAAGCAGATCCTGAAACAGGTACTGTACTTGCAAATTGAGCGTATGATAAAGCGGTGAAAACACAGGCAAAAGCGACAAAGACAAATAACATGGATACGGCTGGACCACCATTGAAAGCTGCTAACCCGATGGTACTAAAAATTCCCGCACCTACAATGGCTGCAATACCTAATGATACTAAATCGCGAACCCCTAAAATTTTAGCCAATCCACTTCCTTTAGTCTCGGAATCTAGTAATATTTGGTCAACACTTTTCTTTTTGAAAAGCTGATTCTTCATATGTAATAGTATTTTGGTTTTTCAATCATTAATCTAATTGTTGTGAGATATACGTAAATATTTCACTGTAATCTCTCAACTGTTCACGCTGGTAATTATCCAATTGATGGGCAAGTACCTCAAAGTGATGAGCAGAAGGTGAAAAATTCCACACGCGTTTGCAGATATTGAAAAGTGCGTGTGGTAGATTCTCTACTTTTGCGTAGTCAAAGATATATCTTGATGAGACAAATTTATCATAAAAGTTGTAAAATCTATCGATATCGACTACTTCAAGAGATTTTAGGTATTTCGTTAAATTATTTCTATCAATATTCTCAAGATGTTCGTATAATCTTGCGACAGATAATAAATTATTCGCAATTAATTTGTGATCGAGCAATAATTCTAAGCTAATATGAGCAAGAAAAGAAGCTCTAACAGGCAAGTCAGAAATGTTTTCTGCTATATCTTTGCGTAATTGATGCGTGTGATGATAAAAAAAGTCAGAGCTATGGAACAGTTTATCCACTTCGATATGTCTTTTCCATCCCTCAGTAATGGACCCACTCTTTATACCAAAAGGAAATGAGGTTTCATGCTTATGTAGTGGAAAAGAATAAGTTTTGTCTACATTCTTCAGCAAATCGGGCAAAAGACTACCTAGCACTTGCTCTGAATAAGCAGGGTAGCGTTCGAAATAGTAATGCGACAAAAAATTCAAAATACCGTATTTATCAATTATTACTCGTAAGATACGTCATAATCTCTTATCTTTGCAATCTTAAATTAAATTATATTAATCATATCGTTATGAAATGTCCTTTGCGGATATTCCATAAGACAATTGAAAATCAAACAAAAAACTTATGAATTTTGTAGAAGAATTACGTTGGAGAGGCATGCTTCAAGATATCATGCCGGGTACCGAAGATTTACTGAACAAAGAGAAAGTTTCAGGCTATATCGGTTTTGACCCAACTGGCGATTCTTTACATGTAGGTCATTTGACTCAAATCATGACGTTAATCCATTTTCAAAATGCAGGCCATAAACCTGTTGCCCTTGTAGGAGGTGCTACAGGAATGATTGGTGACCCATCATTCAAGTCTGCTGAGAGAAATCTTTTGGATGAGGCTACTTTACAACACAATGTAGCTTGTCTTAAAAATCAATTAGCGAAGTTTTTAAATTTTGGTGAAGGTGAAAACGATGCCAAAATGGTAAACAACTACGACTGGTTCAAAGATTTCAGCTTTTTGGATTTTATTCGTGATGTGGGTAAGTTGATTACAGTCAACTACATGATGTCCAAGGATTCGGTAAAGAAACGCTTAGAAGGTGATAACGGTTTATCGTTCACTGAGTTTACGTATCAATTGATTCAAGGATATGATTTCTATTATTTGTGGAAACACCACAACTGTAAAATCCAGATGGGTGGTTCGGATCAATGGGGTAACATCGTAACGGGTTCTGAGATGATTCGTCGTCAGGATCAAGGTACGGCTTATGCATTAACGACTCAATTGATTAAAAAAGCGGACGGACAAAAATTCGGTAAAACAGAATCTGGAGCTGTTTGGTTAGATGCCAAGAAAACATCTCCTTTCAAATATTACCAATTCTGGTTGAACACATCGGATGATGATGCTAAAAACTGGATTAAAATCTTTACATTAAAATCGAAAGAAGAAATCGATGCTATCATCGCTGAACATGATGCAGCTCCTCATTTGAGAGCGGTTCAAAAAGCATTGGCAAAAGATATCACTATCCGCACACACTCGGAAGAAGCATACGAAACAGCTGTAAAAACTTCAGAATTCTTATTCGGAAACGGTTCTTTAGAATTCTTAGCAAGCTTAGATCACGATGCGGTATTGGATGTATTCGATGGAGTTCCTCAATTCACTGTTAGCAAAGTTGAATTAGAAGCTGGTGTAAACATTTTAGATTTATTAGCTGTGAAAACACAAGTATTTGCATCTAAAGGGGAAGCGAAGAAAATGTTGACAGGTGGAGGTGTATCGTTGAATAAAGTAAAATTAGGCGATATCGAACAAACCATATCAGCTACAGATTTAATCAACAACAAATACTTAGTTGCTCAAAAAGGTAAAAAGAATTATTTCTTGATTATCGCAGAGTAATTTGGTCTTTTAGATATTTTAGGAAAGCCTCAATCGTTGATTGAGGCTTTTTTATGGAATATTTTTACGTCATGCTGACGATAGAGGACTAAAAATTTTGGATCTAAGTGGAAGAGTTAACTATTTTACTCCACAACATTTAAGGTAATATATCGTTGATTATTATTAGTAAAATATATAGGAACCATTTGGTGATACGTCACTTCGTTTTCCCAGTACTGAACCTCTAAGAATGTTTCAAAACTTAAGTTTTTATTCTCCGACAAATCTCGAAATCTAACTCCCAAAAGATAATTTTTACTTTCTAAAAGTTCATAATAAATAATTTGTTCTAAATAAGTTTCATTATTTTGACTTACGATTGAATTACTCATTTTACTAATATCAAATAATGGGGTTAAATATTTCCCATCATTGTTATTATTATCAAATAGTATAAACGTGCTATAAATTGCAGAATTAAATCCTTTCCAATTATTCCAATCACTTTTATTAACCCTCAAAACGCATTTGATTGTATCTCCCACTTTATAAACCTCCTTTATTGGTGCTATAGTGGCGAAAACTTTAGCATCCTTTAATTCTTCAATAGGCAACGTTTCTGGACGAACTGGATCACAATGAAAAGCTGTAGTCAAAAGAAATATGCCTAATAGCACAAAACTGATATAGTTAATTTTCATATTTAACATCATTAAAATAAACAATTACAAAAAGAATCATCAATATAAAATTGAATTCCAACATCATTGATATAATAGCATTTTCTATAACTATCACGTTGTGTTGGATACCCTTGATAATTACAAGTTATATTATCAAAAAAATCCTCGCATCCACTCATCATAATCATTACTAAAATCATGTAAATGTATCTCATAACGCAAGTTTAAAAATTACATTTAAAATTAAAATAATTTACAAAAAAACAAGTCAATAATAACTTTACGGGGCAAATTTTCCTTTGTACCTTTGCACTATGATTAGTAACAGAGAGCTTTTCTTAAAAAATACAGCTCAAACCTCGGAAAGTCCACGACTTATCGAAATCGAAAAAGCCGAAGGTTCTTATCTTTACGGACCTGAAGGACAAAAATATTTAGACTTAGTATCAGGATTTAATGTCAGTAATATTGGTCACCGCCATCCTAAAGTGATTCAAGCGATAAAGGACCAATTGGAAAAATATTTGCACGTAACCGTGTATGGAGAGTTTGTACAAGCTCCACAGGTGCAATTCGCTACCAAACTATTGGAAAATCTTCCTTCTTCTTTTGGCTCGGTGTATTTGACTAACTCTGGTGCAGAGGCGGTAGAAGGTTCAATGAAAATAGCCAAACGCTATACTGGAAGAAGACAAATTATCGCTGCAAAAAATGCTTATCACGGTAGTACACAAGGTGCTTTGAGTTTGATTGGTGGCACACAGTACCAAGAAGCGTATGCTCCTCTCCTTCCTGAAATTGATTTCATTGAGTTCAATGCAGTTGCTGATTTAGATACTATCACCGAGAAAACAGCAGCAGTTATTGTAGAAGCGATTCAAGGTGAAGCTGGAATTCGTGTTCCTACAGCAGAATATATGCAAGCTCTTAGTGCCAAATGTACAGAAGTCGGTGCTTTACTTATTTTCGATGAAATTCAAACAGGTTTTGGTCGTACTGGAAAGCTTTTCGCTTTCGAACATTTTGGAATAGTTCCAGATATTTTGATGTTAGCGAAAGGAATTGGTGGTGGTATGCCATTAGGTGCTTTTGTGGCTCCAAAAGAAATTATGGACGTCATTAAAGCGAATCCAATGTTAGGACATATTACTACTTTTGGTGGACATCCTGTTTCTTGTGCAGCTGCCTTAGCCTCATTAAATGTTATTTTGGAAGAGCAATTAGTGGAAGGTGTAGCTGATAAAGGCCAACTTTTCCGTCAGGAATTAGCCCATCCAAAAATCAAAGAAATCCGTGGCTTAGGGCTAATGATGTGTTTGCAAGTAGAAAATTTTGATCAAGTCTATAATGTCAGCAAATATTGCGCGGACAATGGAGTTATGATCGATTGGTATCTGCACTGTGAAACCGCATTGCGTGTAGCTCCTCCCCTAACAATTTCAGAAGAAGAAATAAGAGAAGCTTGTCGCACCATCAAAATAGCAATTGATAAATTCTGTTAATATGCATATTTTAGGGTTTATAAACCTTAATCTATGAAAGACAGAAGAAGTTTTCTTAAACAATCCTTAGCTGCAATAGGTACTACAGTTATTGTGAGCAATCTGGCTAAAGCGGAGTCATTCGCTATTAAAGAGAGTAAAATTGAATTACACAAAAACGATATTATTCTTTTTCAAGGAGATTCTATAACAGATCATGGTCGTAGCCGAGATAGACTTGGACCGAATGATATTGATGCTCTTGGCAAAGGATATGTTGCGCACGCTGCCAGAACCTTGTTACACGAACATGCTACTAAAAATTTGCAGATTTATAACCGCGGTATTAGCGGGCATAAAGTTCCGCAACTGATAGATAGATGGCATTCAGATTGTTTGGATATCAAACCAAATGTGTTGAGTATACTTATTGGTGTAAATGATTACTGGCACAAACGGGATGGTAAATACCAAGGTTCTGCAGCGGAATATAAATCCCAATATCAAAAAATGCTGGACTTAACATTACAGCATTTACCAAATGTAAAACTAATCATTGGAGAACCTTTTGGTGTAAAAGGTGTGAAATATGTGGACGAAAGCTGGTATCCTGAGTTTGCTGGATATCAACAGGTAGCAAGAGAGATCGCTACAGAATATAAAGCAGTTTTTATACCCTATCAAAGCATATTTGATAAAGCAGAAAAACAAGCTGAAGGCAAATATTGGGCTCCAGATGGTGTACACACCTCATTAGCAGGGATCAGCTTGATGGCAGAATCGGTTCTAAATTGCTTTAAATAAAGATATTCAACTGTTCCATGCTTAATATTAAGTTAACAATTCGTTAATATAAGTGTTATACTTTTGTATTGTTAACTTAACATGTATGGAACATTATCTTTATTTAGTAATTATTACGCTCATAGTCTTAGCAGTCATCGATTTGATGGTTGGTGTAAGCAATGATGCTGTAAACTTCCTTAATTCGGGCATAGGCTCCAAAGCCCTTTCCTTCCGCGTAATTATGATGCTTGCCTCCGCGGGGATATTATGTGGGGCTATTTTTTCTAGTGGCATGATGGAAATCGCCAGGAGTGGTATCTACGTCCCTAGTATGTTCAGTTTTAATGATGTGATGGTCATATTTCTCGCCGTCATGATTACCGATATTATTTTACTGGACGTATTCAATTACTTTGGTCTCCCTACTTCAACTACCGTATCTATTGTATTCGAACTATTAGGAAGTGCGGTATGCTTGGCTCTATATAAAATAATGAATACAACAGGTGATTGGAGCACACTCTCACAATACATCAATACAGAAAAAGCATCTGAAATTGTTATAAGCATTTTGCTTTCGGTTGCTATTTCCTTCACATTGGGAATGATAGTTCAATATGTATCTCGCGTAGTATTCACTTTCCAATTTGAGAAAAGATTAAAAACTTTTGGGATATTCTTTGGTGGTATTGCATTGGCATTAATTGCCTATTTCATTATTATAAAAGGACTGAAATCTGTAACTTTTATTAGTAACGATGTAAAATCATGGATAAATGAACATGAAATCTTGTTAGTATTTGGCTCATTCATAATATTTACTCTACTTAGTTATATACTTACCAAACTGAATATCAATATTCTTAAAGTAATAATTGGAGTAGGAACATTTGGACTAGCTTTGTCCTTTGCAGGAAATGACTTGGTAAATTTTATTGGAGTTCCTGTCGCAGCAATACAGTCTATAGGATTTTTTAAAGCCGCAGGAGCTGATCCAAACACATATATGATGTCTGAATTAGCCTCTTCAGATATTGTAGCACCAATGTGGATTCTGTTTGCCAGCGGCATTGTTATGATTTTCACGCTATGGACCTCTAAAAAAGCACGTACGGTTATCGAAACGGAAATGAGCTTGAGTAGTCAAGATTCTTCTTCTGAAAAATTTCAACCCAATGCATTATCGAGATTGATTGTACGTGGCTTTGTGAATTTAGGCAATACTCTATCTTTTATCATGCCTAGAACACTGCAAGCCAGATTAGATAGCCGATTTGATAAAGCTACCAACGTCCACAAACAATCCAAAGAAGAACCCATGTTCGACATGGTTCGTGCTTCTGTAAATCTAATGGTAGCCAGCAGCTTGATTGCTGTCGGGACCTCGTTGAAACTACCTTTATCAACTACCTATGTCACCTTTATGGTGGCAATGGGTACTGCCTTTGCGGATAGAGCTTGGGATAGAGAAACAGCAGTATATCGTGTTTCTGGGGTATTTCACGTCATTGGAGGATGGTTTTTTACTGCAGCATGTGCATTCACGGGAGCATTTATCATTGCTTATTTCTTGAAAATAGGTGGTATTGTAAGTTTTGTAGTAGCCTTAATCGTACTGGCTTTATTATTATTCCAAAATGCACGTAGCCACAAGAAAAAAGTAGCTGAGCAAGCTGAACGTAAACTTTCATTAGAAAGATCAGATATTCGTTCAATGCAGCAGGTAACGGAAGCAAGTTCCAATCAGATCTCAGAAGTCATAGCAAAAGCGAATTTATTCTATAAAGAAGTTATTGAGAATGTTTGTAAAAATGACTTAACATCCTTAGCAATTAACAAAAAGCTGATTAAGAAACTCAATAAGGATTTGGATTCTACGAACGACAACTTGTATAATTTTATCCGCAATCTAGATGACAATTCTGCGAAATCCAGTCGTTATTACATTATTTCGTTAGGTTATTTACAAGACATTATTGAGAACCTGTATATCATCAGTAATAATACGCATAATCATGTGGACAACAACCACAAGCCTCTAAAACAATCGCGCTGTGAAGATTTAAATCTAGTCGCAGATCAATTGGGAAATTGGTACGCTGAAATATACAACATGTACAAGCGTTTTGAATTTAACAACATTGACTTAGTTATGAAAAAACGGAACAAAATTCAAACTACAATCAATAATTTGATGGATCGTCAAATTCAGGATATTCGCACAACGGAATCAAGCCCACGAAATACCAGATTGTACTTCTCAATCTTACTTGAAACAAATGAAATGGTGAGCTCGACGTTTAAATTATTAAGACTTCACAAAGAGTTCCTGGAATTTAAGCAAGCTAATAAGTAATGAATAATTGATAATTGATAATTGATAATTGATAATAACAAAAAAAGCGATGAAATAAATTTCATCGCTTTTCTTATGTGCATTCCCGAAGGAAATCTTAGCCATTTGAAAGTGCAGCAGCACCTGATACAATCTCTGTAAGCTCTGTAGTAATAGCTGCTTGACGAGCTTGGTTATACGAAAGTTTTAATTGACGTAATAAATCACCAGCATTTTCTGTTGCTTTATCCATCGCTGTCATACGTGCACCATGCTCAGAAGCATTAGAATCTAATACTGCTTTGTACAATTGAATCTTAATCGCTTTAGGGATTAATTCTTCAATGATTTTTTCTTTAGAAGGCTCGATAATGTAATCTAATTCTACTGTGTCTTCTTTTTTCTCTTCAGGCAATAGAGGTAACAATTGTTCTGAAGTTAAAACTTGTACAGCAGCATTACGGAATTGGTTGTAAACAACCTCTACACGGTCGATATTTCCTTCTTTGAATTCATTCATGATATATTCAGTCACTTTAGATACGTTTGTGAAATCTAAATTGTTGAATAATTCATTATGATTGCCAATAACGTTGAAATTACGTCTAGAGAAGAAATCATGACCACGCTTACCAATAGCAATGATACTTACATCCCCTCTCGCAAATTGATCAGCATATTTAGTAGCGATCAAATTGTTCGCCGTTTTAATAGCATTAGCATTGAATGCTCCAGCCAAACCTCTATTTGAAGTCACTACTACGATCATAACCTTAGTAGGAACTCTATCTTGAGTATATGGAGAATCATTTCCTTCTACAGAAGCTGAAACTTGAGCAAGAATATCTCTTAATTTATTGGCATAAGGGCGCAATTGAATGATAGCATTCGTCGCACGCTTTAATTTTGCCGCAGAAACCATTTTCATGGCTTTGGTAATCTGCTGCGTGGATGTCACCGAGGTGATACGGTTTCTTACTTCTTTTAAATTTGCCATATTTCAGATAAAAGATGTGAGACTTTTAGATATGAGATATGAGACAACTAAATCTCAAATTCTCATATCTATAATCTCATATCTAATTAATATTTTGAAGCTAATTCTTTAGCTACTTTTTCTAAAACGTCTGTTAACTCATCTGAGAATTTACCAGCTTTTAATGCTGATAATACTTCTGGATGACGTTGCTCTAATTGAGTCAAGTATTCTTCTTCGAATTGACGTACTTTGTTCACAGGAACATTACGCAACAATCCTTTAGTACCTGCATAGATGATAGCTGTTTGCTTTTCAACTGATACTGGTGAGAATTGACCTTGTTTCAAGATCTCAACGTTACGAACACCTTTATCTAATACCGCTTTAGTAGCCGCATCTAAATCCGAACCGAATTTAGCGAATGCTTCTAACTCACGGAACTGAGCTTGGTCTAATTTCAATGTACCAGATACTTTCTTCATTGACTTAATCTGTGCGTTACCCCCCACCCGTGATACCGAGATACCTACGTTGATCGCTGGACGGATACCTGCGTTGAATAAGTTAGACTCTAAGAAGATCTGACCATCAGTGATTGAGATTACGTTAGTAGGGATATATGCTGATACGTCACCTGCTTGTGTCTCAATGATAGGAAGAGCTGTCAATGACCCCCCCCCTTTTACTAAGTGTTTGATAGACTCAGGAAGATCATTCATGTTGCGAGCGATCTCGTCAGAAGAGTTGATTTTCGCAGCACGCTCTAACAAACGTGAGTGAAGGTAGAATACGTCACCTGGGTAAGCTTCACGGCCAGGAGGGCGTTTCAATAACAAAGACACTTCACGGTAAGCCACAGCTTGTTTTGACAAATCATCATAAACGATTAACGCTGGACGACCTGTATCACGGAAAAACTCACCGATAGCAGCACCTGCCATTGGAGCGTAGAATTGTAATGGAGCTGGCTCAGAAGCTGAAGCAGCTACTACTACTGTGTACGCCATAGCACCTTTTTCCTCCAATACGCGTACGATGTTTGCTACTGTAGAGTTCTTTTGACCTACAGCAACATATATACAGAATACTGGTTGACCAGCATCGTAGAATTCTTTTTGGTTGATGATAGTATCGATACAAACCGCTGTTTTACCAGTTTGACGGTCACCGATTACTAACTCACGTTGACCACGACCTACAGGAATCATAGCGTCGATAGCCTTGATACCAGTTTGTAATGGCTCAGTTACAGGTTGACGGAAGATAACACCTGGAGCTTTACGCTCGATAGGCATTTCATAAGTTTCGCCAACGATAGGTCCTTTACCATCAATTGGTTGACCTAATGTGTTAACCACACGACCAAGCATACCTTCACCTACTTTAATAGATGCGATACGATTAGTACGTTTGATTGTATCACCTTCTTTGATTTCGTCTGAAGGACCTAAAAGTACAACACCCGCGTTGTCTTCTTCTAAGTTCAATACAATACCTTGTAATCCGTTTGAAAATTCAACCAACTCACCTGATTGAACTTTTGTTAAGCCGTAAACGCGAGCAATACCGTCACCAACTGTAAGCACGGTACCTACTTCCTCTAATTCGGCCTCTGACTTAAAGCCTGACAATTGCTCTCTAAGAATTGCCGAAACTTCATCTGGTCTTACCTCTATCATTTTACTTCGTATAAGGGGTTTTAGATTCTATTACTTTACTACCTCAAAGTGATTATACACCTTGATTGATGAAATGTCTTTCTAATTTATTTAATTTTCCAGCAATACTTTCGTCTAATTGCTTATCTCCTACTTTGATGATAAATCCACCGATTAACGATGTATCTACTTTATTTGTAAGGATTACATTCGCATTGATTTGCGTAGCAATAGTATTACCTAAAGACTGAATATTAGCTGCAGACAATGGTTGTGCTGAAATAACTTCAGCTTTCACGATACCTTTTAATTCGTTGTATTCACGAATAAACTCTAAAGCTGTAGCGTATACTAATTCACCACGACCTTTGCGTACCATGATATTGAAGAATGTAGACACTTCTGTGCTTACTTTTCCTTCGAATAATGCTTTTAAGATATTTTGCTTCTTATCTGTTTTGATAATAGGATTAGCCAATACAGCTTTCAATTCTGAATTGGATTTGATTACTTTGGCAACCTCTTCCATTTCAGCTTTCACCTGATCTAACGTACCTTTCTCTTGTGCTAAATCTAAAATAGATTTAGCGTATCTCGAAGCAACTTTGAATACTGACATTTTCTCAAATTAAAAATTAAAAACTAAAAATATTAAAAGCGTAACGCAAATTAATATTAGTTTAATTTAACGTCTTTCAACAAGTCAGACACTAAAGCTTCTTGTTTACCTTGGTCTTCAAATTCTTTTGTCAAAACTTTGCGAGCGATGTCTAATGACAATGCAGAAACTTGGTTTTTAACTTCTGCCAACGCTTTTAATTTTTGATCTTCGATCTCACGTTTTGCAGATTCAATTAATTTTGCACCTTCAGTTTGAGCAGATTCTTTCGCTTCAGCAACGATTTTATCTTTCAACTCTTTTGCTTCTTTCAAGATAGCATCGCGCTCTTCACGTGCTTCTTTCAATAATTGCTCGTTTTCATTAGTCAAACGTGCCATTTCTAATTTAGCTTTCTCTGCAGAAGCTAAAGCATCAGAAATACCTTGTTCACGCTCTTCTAAAGCATTAACGATTGGTTTCCAAGCAAATTTTCCTAAGATAAAGATTACAATTAACAAAATAATTAATTGCCAGAAGAACAAACCGTATGAGAACTGATTAAGTAATGCGTCCATTATATTTGCTTATAAAATATGATTTTCTATTTATTGTCTTTAATTTTTTGTCTTAAAACATGACTTACAACCAACCGTTGCAAGTCATGTTTAATACTTTTAATCAACTTGGATTATTTACC
The DNA here is from genome assembly GCF_011043515.1 of Sphingobacterium sp. SGL-16. Taxonomy (NCBI): domain Bacteria; kingdom Pseudomonadati; phylum Bacteroidota; class Sphingobacteriia; order Sphingobacteriales; family Sphingobacteriaceae; genus Sphingobacterium; species Sphingobacterium sp. SGL-16. The sequence continues at coordinate 38,993 of NZ_JAAKGQ010000028.1, forward strand.
TAAGATTAAAGCACCGAATGCTAAACCTTCTACTAAGGCACCAATGATGATCATCGCAGTTTGAATTTTACCAGCTGCTTCAGGTTGACGTGCGATAGCTTCCATAGCTGAACCACCGATTTTACCTAAACCTAAACCTGCACCGATTACGATTAAACCTGCTCCAATTAAATTGTACATAATGATTTATTTATAAAAATTTAACAAAAAATTCTGATTAATGATGTGCGTGCTCTTCTACGGCCATACCAATGAATAATGATGACAACATCGTGAAGATAAACGCTTGTAAAAATGCAACTAACAATTCTAAGAAGAATAAGATCAATGTCAACAACATTGACACACCGATACTACCTCCTACTGATAATTGTTGTTGGAATAAATATACGATAGCAATCAAACCCATTACTACAGAGTGACCTGCAGTGATGTTAGCGAAAAGACGTAACATCAATGAGAATGGTTTTGTAAACATACCTAACACCTCAATTGGCGCTAACACAAATTTGAAAGGAACAGGAACACCTGGCATCCAGAAGATGTGTTTCCAGTAATCTTTGTTTGCTTTGAAGTTTGTAATCACGAAAGTGAATAAAGCTAAACACAAGGTTACGGAGATATTACCAGTTACGTTGAAACCAATTGGAGTTAACCCTAATAAGTTCAAAGTGAAGATCAAGAAGAATACTGATAATAAGTAAGGCATGAATTCTTTGTAACGGTGACCGATGTTAGGAATAGCCATCTCGTCACGTACATATAATACTAAAGGCTCTAATACACGACCAACACCTTTAGGTAAGTTGTTCGAACCTTTTTTGTAAGTCTTAGCTAATGAAGTGAATCCTAAGAATAACAATAATGCTGCTAACATTAAACCCGTTACGTTTTTAGTGATTGAGAAATCTAACGGTTTAGCATTTGTTGGATGGTGGTGTTCGTCATAAGCAATAGAACCAGCAGCATCAGTTTTGTAGATTTTTCCGTGGTAGTATTTATAGAACTGACCATCTACTTCTGTCAAACCATCATTTTCGTGGAATTTAGCAGATGAGAAAACTTTCAAACCATTATCAATTAAGATAACTGGCAATGGAAAACCTACATACTCTTCACCTTTTTTGTATAAAGTAAAATAGTGATCATCCTCTAAGTGATGTTTGATATGGGCATTGATCTCTTCCGCTTGAGTCTTCTCGCCGTCACCATGTCCGTGCGTCTCTTCTGCGGCAATTGATGTAAAAGGATTGGCAGCAAATAAAATTACTGTTAAGAATAAAAGTGCTCTTTTAAGATTCACCATTTTAGATTACTGTTGAATAATGAAAAATTTTGTGCAAAAATACAACTTTATTTGGCATATAATACGTTTTGTATAAACTTTTTTATAAAAAGTTTACTGCTCATTATTTTCTTGATTTATAGCCTTGAAAGCCACAAAAACATCAAAAAACAAGAACAGAAAAAACACTACTAAGAAATTATATTCGATAAAGTCATTTTCAAATTTATTTAAGCCATTTTTGATATAAATGTAACTCGCGACAGCATTTATAGTCATCAATCCCAAAAAGATAAAACCTAGATTTTTGGGCATAGCATATTGCGCCATTAAAGTCAATACCACTATGAAAAGTGATATTCCGACACCAAATGCATACATCCCCAATAAGGTATAATCCGTTTGCTCCCAGAATTGGTTAGTTCCTAATCCTTTTAATATTAAAGTATGTGCAAAATACGCTGCTACTCCTAATACGAGTAACGTGATAATATATCTAATATAGTTAATCATTCTTACTTATACGATTGGCTTGTTTAATAAATTGATATAAAGATGCCACGACGCCCAACATAGTTAATCCTTTGGTCCACCAGCCACCGTCAACATCATATTTGACATCCAGCCAATCTCCCAAACGATAGAATAAATAAATAGTCACCCCCATCTGAAAAGGCATAGAAGTAAATACTATCCATTTGTTTAGTTTAGGATCTTTCTTTTTGTCTTTCTGCTGCTCCAAAGCCAATCAATTAATTCCAACAAATATATTACAATAACGGCTTATCACGAAGACAATGCTAAATTTTAGTTTCTAACACTTTTTGTCCGATCTTAATTTCTGGATAAGAATAGTCCTCACCTAAGATGATTTTGATTTGAGAAGAAGATTGACCTTCATTCGCTTTGAGCACCTCAAGGATTCTATCCAATTTGTTAAGATCGATTAATTCTTCAGCTTCAATCTCTGATCCAACGTAGTGAATCAAATGTCCATATACTGTACCTTCCACCATACCTCTTTTCTGCGCAATCTGCGCAATATCCATCCCATCTTGATACATATCCAGCGTAATCTGCTTTGTATCCTTTTCTTCTGTAGTATCGTCGTCAGCAACTTTTACAGAATCATCTTTCACGACATTCATCTTCAAAGACAAATCATCCAACACTTCTTCTTTCGTCAAAGCTTCCGCTATAGTCAAGCAATGTTTTAGAATTTCGTATTTACGTTTAAAATCCAACAACAAAGCTTTCATTTCTTGAATATACTTTTTAGTACGTTTACGTATACTCCAGTCTTCAATATGTTTTTCGGTAGCTTTTAATAGCTCTTCTTCCATTTTTGGCAAAAACCAATTAACAGCAGAAGTCGTACGTTCACAGATTTTGTGGTAATCCAATGCGTCCTTATCAGACAACATAGTATGCAACTGTTGCATGAATTTATGCGCAACCTTTTCTTGAGTCTGTAACGATTGTTGCAACAAAAAGAAAAAAGAAACTACACCTTCTTTGTTGTCAATATTGCGATCTTTGAGACTTACTTCCATTTCATTAACAGCTTCTGTCAAACTAGTCCAACGAAAACTGTTAAGCAAAATTTGACCTAGATAAGCACGTTGACTATTTTTCAAAATATCATCCACTTCCTCTTCTTTCACGAGCTGCTTCATAAAATCCACAACTTGAAAGTCTGTTCGAATCGCATGCGGCGCTATCTTAGACCGCAACACTAACCCTTCCAAACCAGTTAGCCTACTCAATGCCACATAAACTTGTCCGGCAGCAAAGGAAGTTCCTGCGTCAATAATCGCCTTATCAAATGTTAAACCCTGACTTTTGTGAATCGTAATCGCCCAAGCCAATCGTAAAGGAAACTGCGAAAACGTACCTAATACTTCTTCCTCAATTTTGTCCTCTCCTTTATTATACTTGTATTTGATATTTTCCCAAGTCTCGCGACGTACGACCACATCTTCCGAACCATCTTTGAATCCGACAACTACTTGATGTTTGTCCAGATTCAATTCTTTGACCACGCCTATCTTACCATTAAAATATTTACGATCTTCGCCTGTATCATTCTTAATGAACATCACTTGTGCGCTCAGCTTCAGTGTTAGCGTTTCCTCCGTAGGATAAGCACCTTGTTGGAAATCATCTTTTACTACAGCTTTGACATTGTGCATTTTGCCCGGAAGTTTAGCCAATTCTTCTTGATTGATTTGATCCGCCAAACGATTATGTGAAGTCAACGTAATAAACTGTTCGGATTTATCTGGAACGAAATCTTCTTTATAATGCGTATTTAATTCCTCCAAATCCTGCTGCGTACATTGGTTATTTCGGATATTATTTAATACCGAGATAAACTTGTCGTCACTTTGTCTATAGATATGCTGCAGTTCCAATTTAATCAACGGCGTAGAACGCAATACTTTTGCATTAAAGAAAAAGGGACTCGTATAATGATTACGCAAAATCTGCCATTCTTGATCGCGAACTACGGGAGGAAGCTGGTATAAGTCTCCAATAAACAAGACCTGCACCCCACCAAAAGGACGCATATCGCGACGCACGGACTTCAAGATAACATCAATAGCATCTAGAGTATCTGCACGCACCATGGATACTTCATCTATCACCAACATTTCCAACTCTTGCAAAATTGCACGTCGTTGTTTAGTTAACTTTATAGTAGAAAAAAGACGGTTTTTATTGTATATATTATTGTCTTTCTCATCCCATTTGAGCTCATAATCTTCCAAAAACACCCCAAAAGGCAACCAAAACAAAGCATGCAATGTCGTTCCTCCTGCATTCATCGCTGCTACTCCAGTTGGCGCTGTGATAGCCATTTTCTTATAACAGTTTTCACGGATATACTTTAGAAAGGTAGTTTTACCCGTTCCGGCTTTACCTGTTAAAAAAAGATTCTGGTTAGTTTGATTAACAAATGCTACTGCCTTTTTGAAAATAAGATTATTTGCGTCGATCGTTTGCTCCTTCATATCTATTACAAAGGTAAGGTAATGTCCAACAATAAGTATTTATATATTAATTTTAAATTTTTGAAAAATTTGTGGATATTAGTTAATAATAAAATTTTAATAAACTTAAATAAATACATATTATGGCATATGTTGATAAGAGTGAGTTATTTAATCAGATTCAAGGAAAACTTGAAGGGTTAGGCTTTACTATTGAAAACGTGGATCAGACAAGACCGTGGGGTGGTTTTTTTGTGATAGATGAAAGTCAAGCACAAAAATTTGCGAATGAGTTTTTTGATGGATTAGACACTCAGGATCTAAAAATATCGGGCAAATTAAGTCCAAAGATTTTGATCGTAGGTCCCAACAAGCGCTTATCATGGCAATACCATCATCGTCGTGCCGAAATCTGGCGCGTAATACGTGGAGAAGTAGGTGTAGTAACAAGTCCCGATGATGATGAGCACGAATTGAAAATCTTAAAAGAAGGTGAATTTATTCGCCTATCTCAAGGTGAACGTCATAGATTGGTAGGGCTTGCTGAGTATGGTGTAGTAGCAGAGATATGGCAACATACAGATGCAACTAATCCTTCGGATGAAGATGACATTGTACGCGTACAAGATGATTTTGGAAGATCGATATAAGCCTCAAAACGAGATACAAATAAGCCGAGAAAATTCTTTCTCGGCTTATTTCATTTTATGGATAAAGTAAATATTTCTGTCTTATTTTTTTGAATTCATTAATTCCTGGCTCCCAAGTTTTGCGTATTTGCTCTTCTGTCCAACCTTCTGCTATTTGTTTCTTAAAATCTGCATAACCAATAAGGTTATCAATATTACCGATTTGCTTACTCAAACTTCTGTCAAAGAATTTCTCTTTATTCGGATGATTTTTGTACAAATCAATCATCCATGATAGGTTAATCTTTTTGCTCATTACAATCTTTTCAAGATCGATGTCTCTTAAATCAAGACCATAGCAAACCTGATCTTTGAACAAAGGATCTTCAGCCATTCCTGGAATGCTGTATGGGGTGTAACTGAAGGTATATTTGTTCTTCAACATAGGTCCGCCTACTACTGTAAAAGGATACATGGTGCCTCTCCCGTGATTCAAAGCGATTCCTTCGAATAAACACGTAGATGGATATAGCAATATACTTTGAGCAGTATTCAAATTTGGGGATGGATTGACGGGCAATCTATAAAGCATATCATGGTTGTACCCTTTAACTTTAATCACCTCTACATCGCACTTAATCTTATTTGCCATCCAACCTTCTCCATTAATCATTAAAGCAAATTCACCTAATGTCATGCCGTGAACGATAGGAATGGGGAACTGCCCTATCCCCGATTTGTGCTTCATATCTAATATAGGACCATCAATAAAATAGGCATTGGGGTTCGGACGATCCAAAATCATGAAGGGCTTTCCATTTTCTGCACTTGCTTCCATCACATCGCGCATGGTGTTCATAATGGTATAAAAACGGCAACCTACATCCTGAATATCAAAAAGTATCAAATCCACATCTTTCAAATCCTCTTTACTAGGTTTCTTCTTACTTCCATAAAGGGATACAATCTTTAAACCCGATTGGACATCGATTTCATCTTTTACTTTAATACCTGCGCTAGCATTACCCCGAAAGCCATGTTCAGGGCCAAATACCTTGACAATATTCACACCTAATTTTTGGAGACTATCCACTAAATGGGAATTACCAATAATAGCAGTCTGATTAGCCACAATAGCTACGCGCTTGCCTTTTAATTTGGGTAAATAGCGTTCGGTTTGCTCGGCTCCCGTTTTTATTTTATCGTTGTCATATTTTAATTGCGCATTAGCATCCAATATTCCAATAACGCATAAAATCAGTATAATTGCTCTTTTCATAAGGTATATGCAATTGATTAAAGCTTAAATATAAGAATAAATCGACGTTATTGGCTCTATTTAATATGTAATATTTGCGTTGGGTTATTTACTACCTTTATCAGTAATTTTTTTATATTTTTGCTACACATTTTTGAGAATAAAACCATGACAGCATATAACGAAGACAGTATACGATCCCTCGACTGGAAAGAACATATTCGATTACGTCCAGGTATGTACATTGGTAAGCTAGGAGACGGTTCGGCTTATGATGACGGTATCTATGTATTGCTTAAGGAAGTCGTAGATAACTCTATCGACGAATTCGTTATGGGCGCAGGAAAAACCATAGACATTACAGTTACAGAAAATAAAGTTTCAGTACGTGACTATGGACGTGGTATTCCTATAGGTTCTGTCGTCGATGTAGTATCAAAAATCAATACTGGAGGCAAATACGACAGCAAGGCTTTCCAAAAATCTGTAGGACTTAACGGTGTAGGTACAAAAGCTGTGAATGCCCTATCAACAAATTTTACTGTTCAATCCTACCGTGATGGCAAGACCCGTATAGCTACATTTAGCAAAGGGGAGTTGCAAACAGACGAACAAAAAGATACGACACAACGTAATGGTACAGCCGTAACGTTCTATCCAGACGATAGTATCTTCAAACATTACAAATACCGCATAGAATTCGTAGAAAACATGATCTGGAATTATGTTTTCTTAAATTCAGGCTTAACAATAAACTTCAATGGTCAGAAATTCGTGTCCGAAAATGGTCTTAAAGACTTATTGGAACGCAATGTAGACACAGAAGGTATGCGTTACCCTATTATTCACCTTAGAGGCGATGATATTGAGATAGCAATGACGCACGGTCAGCAATATGGTGAAGAATATTATTCATTCGTGAATGGTCAGCATACCACACAGGGCGGTACACACCAAGCTGCATTCCGTGAGGCTGTAGTAAAAACTATTCGAGAATTTTATAAGAAAGATTTTGATGCTTCAGATGTGCGCGCATCCATCATTGGTGCTATAGCTATCAAAGTACAAGAGCCTGTTTTTGAGTCGCAAACAAAGACAAAATTAGGTTCGCAAAGTATAGGTCCTGATGGGCCTACGGTACGTACTTTCATCAATGATTTCGTTAAGAAAGCATTAGATGATTACTTACACAAAGATTCTGCAACAGCAGATGCGTTGTTGAAACGTATTATGCAATCCGAGCGGGAGCGTAAAGATATTGCAGGAATTAAAAAGCTTGCCAATGAACGCGCTAAAAAAGCTTCTTTGCACAACCGTAAACTACGTGATTGTAAACTCCATTTTGGTGATAAAAATGAAAGAAATCTAGAGACCACCTTATTCATCACTGAGGGTGATTCTGCATCAGGTTCTATCACCAAGTCTCGTGACGTTCAGACTCAAGCAGTTTTCAGTTTACGCGGGAAACCACTAAACTGTTATGGATTAACCAAGAAAATTGTATACGAAAACGAAGAATTCAACTTACTTCAACATGCTTTAAATATTGAAGAGGGCATGGAAGGTTTGCGTTACAACAATATTGTCATCGCTACCGATGCCGATGTCGACGGTATGCACATCCGTCTGTTGATGATGACTTTCTTCTTGCAGTTCTTCCCAGATTTGGTAAAAGCCGGTCACGTGTACATCTTGCAGACGCCGTTATTCCGTGTTCGTAATAAGAAAGAAACAATTTATTGTTATTCGGACCAAGAACGTATTGATGCAATCAACAAATTAGGAGGAAAGCCAGAGATCACCCGATTCAAAGGTTTGGGGGAAATCTCTCCTTCAGAATTTGGTCAATTTATAGGTGAAGATATTAAACTTGAGCCTGTTATCTTAAATAAAGACAACAAACTTCCTCAAATATTAGAGTATTACATGGGTAAAAACACCCCTGACCGTCAACGTCATATCGTAGATAACTTACGTGTAGAAATTGACTTAGAGGAAGAATTGGTGAAAGCAGCCATTTAAGAAATACCTTTCAGCCTCTTATCACCTAGAGGCTGAATACCATTATAAACAACCTAACCAAACATGACGAAACAAACTTTAATACTTATTCAATGCCAAGATGCTGTTGGATTAGTATCTAATATATCAAATGTACTTGCTAAACATAAACTCAATATCATAACGATGCGGGAATATGTGGATGAAGAAAACAACAAATTCTTTGTTCGTGTAGTCTGCACGGGATATGTAGAAGAAAGTAATGGCTTATACAGCCATCTCAAAGCTGTATTGCCAGAAAAAGCTAGCATTTCTATTAATCCGTCGAAAAGAAAACGTATTGCAGTTTTAGTTACCAAAGAACACCATTGTTTGGCTGATATTTTAGTGCGTAATTATTTCGACACGTTGAATGCAGATGTATGTGCGGTAATAGGTAATTATGATAATCTACGTGATTTTGCTGAGAGATTTGACATTCCTTACTACCATATTTCGCATGAGAATAAGACAAAAGAAGATTTTGAGGGGGAATTAGCGGTTCAATTAAAAGCTTTAAATCCTGATTTCATTGTTCTTGCTAAATTTATGCGTATACTATCGCCTTCTTTTGTCAAAGAATTTGAACACCGTATCATCAACATCCATCACTCATTCTTGCCTGCTTTTATTGGTGCCAATCCATATAAACAAGCACATGATCGTGGCGTGAAAATTATCGGAGCTACAGCACATTTTGTTACCAATGATTTGGACGAAGGTCCAATTATTGTACAAAATATCAAAAACATTGACCACAGTTACGATGTACATAAAATGAAGCGCACAGGGCAAGAAATCGAAAAAGCCGTATTAACTCGTGCAATACAATTAATTGTCGAAGACCGTGTTATGCTCAATGGAAATAAAACTATAGTATTTAAGGCTTAACTATACAAAACTAATTAGGTTTTTCAATAAAAAATTTAAGTGACACAAAGCACTTTTTAGAATTTGTGTCACTATTTTTTAATTGGATTAAAAGAGGGTATTTGCGTCATATTTCAAACTATGACACACAAATTCCATATTCCTGTTTTAGGACTTGCATTTTCAATTGATTCGCCAATTAAAGTAGCTCAATTCGGGATATCTTCTGTGATTTCTATCGTTGACGATGAGCTTATAGAAAGAATGCGCAAATATTATTGCCATCTCACTGGTAAATCCTATGAGCCCATTAACTTACATCAAGACGACGCACGCGCGAAAAGAATTACAGCCTATCTGGATTTAGTTTATGATATTGTGCAAGATCAAGTCAAAGAACTCAAGTCCCAATCCGATATCATATCTTCAAAGTTGCAAAAATATATTGATCTACAACCTTCTAACTCTCCAATAGCTAATTTATATAGTAAATATTTAGAAGAAGATTCTAAGGAAATACGAAATTTTATTCTAGGTGAAATAAGGAATAAAATAGAAGTTGGAGATATCAATGTCAACATTATGTCCAAAGTGGACAAAATAAACCGCGATAGAAAAGGAAATGAATTAGATGCGTACTATTCAGACGCCAATGCTGCGCTACGTGGCTTCGCAAAAAGTAAGTTGACTTCTGCTGTCGTACTATCCGCAGGAATGAATCCTCGCCTTTATAGATATTTAGCTGAATTACCCCAATTTTTACCCATTAAAAATTCCAATTTCAACAAAAAAATTATTTTAAAAGTTTCTGATTTCAGATCGGCATTAATTCAAGCTAAATTCTTAGCCAAAAAAGGCATATGGATTTCGGAATACCGCATAGAATCTGGCTTAAACTGTGGTGGTCATGCATTTGCTACGGATGGTTATCTATTAGGACCTATTTTGCAAGAGTTCAAAGAAAAACGTCATCTCCTTCAAGAAGAACTTTTCCTAACTTATAAAGACGCTATTGAAAAAAAAGGATTTTCTATTTCACAAATTCCTGCTATAAAAATTACAGCTCAAGGAGGTATTGGAACACCTGCAGAACAAGATTTTCTGATCAATTATTACAATTTGGACGCAAATGGATGGGGTTCACCATTCTTGTTAGTTCCTGAAGCAACGACTGTGGATGAAAAAACACTTAAAAGTCTCGTGGAAGCATCAGAAGATGACTTTTACTTAAGTGGCGCTTCTCCACTCGGTGTTCCTTTCAACAATTTTAGAAAAAGTTCAGCAGAAACGTTTCGCGAATCGAGGATTCAAAAGGGGCGTCCTGGCGCTCCTTGCACAAAGAAATATCTGGTCACACCTTCGGTGTATGAGGAAGAACCTATGTGTTCGGCATCTCGTGTATTTCAACATCTCAAAATCATTGAGCTTGACGTATTAGGTTTAGATGATTCAACTTATGCTCAAAAATTATCCGAAATAACCGAAAAAACCTGTCTTTGTGAAGGATTAGCGAATGCAGCATACGTAAAATATGATATTTTAGAACGTAAGGACACGGACACCGTAGCGATTTGTCCAGGTCCAAATACAGCCTATTTTAACAAAATTTACACTTTACAAGAAATGGTAGATCATATTTATGGACGTCATGACCTACTGAGGAATGTAGAAAGACCATCTATGTTCATAAATGAATTAAGACTGTACATTTCTTTTCTTGAAAAATACATTTCAACCAATCAAAATACGATGGATGCTACCAAGGAAAAATACATCCATAAATTCAAAAATGAGATGCTGTCTGGAATCTCCTATTACAGAGAATTGAGCGGAAAATTATTTGAAGTAGAAACGGAGAAATATATGGAGTTCCATAACCAACTTAATCAAGCAGAGAACCAAATCAATACGATATAAAACGAAAAAAGCTGCCTTAGGG